>NZ_JASATW010000033.1:0-50979 GCF_030405905.1 Sphaerothrix gracilis Ecp01 | reverse complement strand
TCCCAGTTTAGAGTTCATCATTGATGGCACCGAACGTCGGATCACTCGCCCCAAAAACAAAGCCGACCGCAAGCAGTACTACAGCGGCAAGAAGAAGGCACATACGGTCAAGAATCTAGTGATTCATGACCGCAAGGGCAAGGTGCGCTACTTGAGTGACACCTATGAAGGCAAGAAACATGACAAAGCGATTGCCGATAGCGAGCACCTGTCGTTCCCTGAAGGCAGTACGTTATGGCAGGATACGGGGTTTCAGGGCTTTGCCCCAGAGGGGGTGACGATTCAGCAACCGAAGAAGAAACCTCGCAACCGCTCTCTGACAACCATTGAGAAGATGAACAACCGAAGTATTTCCAGTCTTCGTGTTGAAGTGGAACACCACATCGGTGGCGTCAAACGCTGCCAAATTCTGAGGCAACCCTTTCGCAATTGGCTGGACCACTATGTCGATGACGTGATGGAGACTGCCTGCGGCTTGCATAACTTCCGCCTGACACACCGAGCAAAGCCAGGTCGTCTAGTGGGTCAAGCCGCTTGACCCCGAACGGTGAGAGGATATGGTGACTTCAACCGATTCCTTTCTTATTTCCGATAAAGTCTATTCATCTAAACCCACTCAAGGCGAAGCTGGTACAGCGTCCTGAAGACTGGGAGTTTTCTAGCTATCAGGAGTATGTCGGTTTGCGTCACGGAACCTTGCCCAAGTTTGAGCAAGTTCGTCAGCAGGTAGGCACGGCCCAAGCTTACCAAGCGTTCGTTGAGACGGCAGATACGGAGCGTCAGCCATCCCTCGAACACCTTATGTTTGACTAAGGGACCAGTCTTTCTAAAGGACTGGTCCCTGCTGCCGTCAAAATCCGCGACTCAATCCCTTCCCACACCGGCGGCGACACCCGCACCGCCGCTTCCTTACAGCGAATCATCAGTTCAACCGCGTAGAAATAGTCGTTCAAAGCCTGAGATTCTTGCTCAGAAAGCTGTAATAAATCTGGCTTTAAATTGATAGCATTTTCCCAGACTTTTCTAATTGGCTCTAAAAAGTGATAGTATCCTTTTATATAATTAATATTGTTAGGAATTATCTGCTTTAATTCTGTTAGTCTTTGAACTGAATTCTCTATTTCACCTTTTCTAAAAACGCCTGATGGCTGCAACTCTTCAACAAGGTCAAGGACACGATCAAGGGCATGAGCACGGGCACGGGTACGGTCAAGGGCACGGGCAAGGGCACGGGCAAGGTCGAGGGCAAGGGCACGGGCACGGTCAAGGGCACGGTCAAGGGCACGGGCAAGGGCACGGTCAAGGGCACGGTCAAGGTCAAGGGCAAGGTCAAGGGCAAGGGCACGGTCAAGGTCAAGGTCAAGGGCAAGGGCAGCGGTTCGTTTGGCGGCAGCCTTTATTTGACCAGGAGATCCCTGCGTGGCAGCGTCTGCCCACTTGACTAGAGCTTGCAGTCTTTCACTTTGCAGTTTGCTCTGTGCCTGTTTTTCCATCGCCAGCAGCAGCTCATCCGCTCCCCGCTTACCCGGCACCAGTCCTGCCACCAGCAGAAACACCTCGCGCCAGCGCTGATTGCCCAGATGATTGCTTACAAGCTGAGTCACTTTTTGATTGTCCACAATGGATTTAGCCGTCAGATATTCCTGAAACGTCAGGTGAGAGAAAGAATAAGCTTCTCTAGCCCGCTCGACCAAAATTCCCTGCTGTACTTCAATTTCCTGTAAGATTTTGCCCGCGTCTAAATTGGGCGCATTTTCATTATCTGCTTGAAAAGTCCGTATCTGATCCAGCACATCTGCTTTAGCAAAGAAAAGCTGATCATCGACAAAGCTGGTGTAGGCAATTTCTGAGAGTAATTCCAGCTCTAAATCTGAGCCAAACTGTTGATAAATCGGTTCTTTTTGCAGGCGTTTTTCGGCTGCCCACTTGCGCAAAATCACGTCCAGAGCTTCCCCATAGACCTGATGCCGTTTTTTGGGAAAATCCTGAAACTCGTCATAAATGACGCACAGCAGCGTCAGCAGCAGCGGCGTCTGGGCCAGTTCCTTCGCTGCCTGGTAGTCTGGGCTGCTGAGCAGCTCCCAACAGCGCTCTGCCGTCTGAGTTTCGAGGTCGCGCGGTTTGCGAAACCAGTTTTGAATAAATCGCTCAATCTGCTCATCTTCAAACGCCGCCATCGCCACATCGTTAAAACGCCTAAAGCCGCCAAAGGTGTAGGCCGCTACCCGGCAAGAGGCAATGAAGCGATTCTCGCTGTAGCGATCGACCAGATTCTCAATTTGCGTCACGGCTGCGTTCAGTGCCTCTGTCGGCACCTCATCTAGCCCATCCAGCAGAATCAATAGCTTGCCGCTTTTGAGCATCAGCTCTGTGAATTTTTGCGGTTCCGGAAAGCCGCAGATCTCAAACTCACTGGCAATAAAGTCTTTGATATTGAGGTCGTTGGCCTGGAACTGCCGCAGCTCCAGCATCACCGGAATGCATTCGTGAGCGTAGTAACGCTCTTGAGGCTGCAAAGATTCAGGTGACTGCTGCGCAAAATTCATAATGGCGTGGCGGCGCAGCGCCTCTAACCCCATCTTTCGCAAAAAGGTAGACTTGCCCACCCCCGGCCCACCTAGCACCATCAGGTATTGCTGGGCGTTCGCCACCTCAATTCCTTGCTGCTTCTCTACATCGTGCAGCTCAAACCCGCGCCTACCGCTCTCTCGAAAAAGTCTCTGCAGCGACGCCGTAGATTCGTAGTAGCGCAGCGCCGATCGCGGTAAAAGCTGCACTGCCGTGTAGATTTCATCTAGTCTCATGGGCCTGTCCATGCGTACACAGGCCACCTTTAGCTGACCATGACGGTCAGCGTAGTTCTGCACATATCGCTGCACTGCCCGGTTTAGCTCCCGTCCCTGGAACAGGTCAATATCCGCCTGTTCCAGCAGCTTGCCGCCCTTCTCTTTAATGACGTTACCAATCAGTCCCGTCAGGCCAGCCGTTGCCGCGCCAATCAGCGGCTCAAATCCAGTCATGAGGTTGCGATCGCCAGAGATTTTTCCCAGTCTAACCTCAGCCCAGATGGACAGATAGAGAAGTCATAGCGAAATCCTAGTATGCCGCCACAGCCACCGTAGGATGGGCAAAGCAAAGCGTGCCCATCCCTGGCATATCTAAATGTTGATAGCGGCAGCGGCGACGTAAAGGCAAAGCAAAGCGTGCCCATCCCTGGCATATCTAAATGTTGGTAGCGGCAGTGGCGGCGTAAAGGCAAAGCAAAGCGTGCCCATCCCTGGCATATCTAAATGTTGGTGGCGGCAATGGCGGCGTAAAGGCAAAGCAAAGCGCGCCCATCTCAAAAACATTTAGGCAGATGGGCACGGATTATCATCCTTTGCCCATCCTACGAGTACCTAAATTTTAGAAGCTAAGACCCTTGGCGGAGCTTGTCGAGGACGCTTTGGTCTTCCATCGTTGAGGCATCTCCCACCAGGTCTTCTCCGCTAGCCAGATTACGCAAGAAGCGACGGATGATTTTGCCCGATCGCGTCTTCGGCAAGGCATCGGCAAAGCGAATCTCGCTGGGTCGAGCGATGATGCCAATCTCGTTGACCACGTGCTGCTTCAGCTCGTTCTTCAGCTCATCGCTGGGGCTGTGGGTACCTTCCAGCATGACAAAAGCGAACACGTCTTCCCCTTTGACCTCATCTTTACGACCCACAACTGCCGCTTCTGCCACCGCCGGGTGAGACACCAGCGCCGACTCGATCTCCATCGTGCCCAGACGGTGCCCAGAGACATTGATCACGTCATCCACCCGGCCCATCACCCAGAAATAGCCGTCCTCGTCTTTGCGAGCCCCGTCGCCCGCGAAGTAGAGATACTGCCCATCCTTAGGCGGAATGTGCTCCCAATAGGTGCGGCGAAAGCGATCGTCATCACCGTAGACCGTGCGCATCATGCTGGGCCAGGGATGCTTCACCACCAGATAGCCCCCTTCATTGGCCCCCACCGGGTTGCCTTCCAGGTCTACCACATCCGCCAGGATACCGGGGAAGGGCTTGGTGGCCGAACCCGGCTTGGTGGGCGTGGCTCCCGGCAGCGGCGTCAGCATAAAGCCGCCGGTTTCCGTCTGCCACCAGGTATCCACAATCGGGCAGTTACCGCCGCCAATGACGTTGTGATACCAGATCCAGGCTTCCGGGTTGATCGGTTCACCGACCGTACCTAATAGCCGCAGCGAGGAAAGATCTCGCGCCCTGGGCAGGTCGTCGCCCATCTTGATGAAGGCGCGAATGGCGGTAGGTGCGGTGTAGAAAATATTGACGCCATACTTTTCCACCACGTCCCAGAAGCAGCCGGGGTTAGAGGGACGGGGCACCCCTTCATACATGAGGCTAGTGGCACCGTTAGAAAGCGGCCCGTAGACGATATAGCTATGGCCGGTAATCCAGCCCACGTCGGCGGTGCACCAGTAGACATCGGTGTCTTTGATATCAAAGGCCCACTTCAGGGTCATGTGGGTGTAGAGATTGTAGCCGCCGGTGGTGTGAACAACGCCCTTGGGCTTGCCCGTGGTGCCGCTGGTGTAGAGGATGAACAGCATGTCTTCGGCGTCCATCTCTTCGGCGGGGCAGTCGGCAGCAGCGTCCGCCTGCAGCTCATGCCACCAGTGGTCGCGGCCAGAGACCATCTGCACATCCTCTTTTGTCCGCTGCACCACCAGCACATTTTCCACGCTGGGGACGCCGTTGTTTTCGAGGGCCGCATCCACGGCGGACTTGAGCGGAATGGTTTTATCCTTGCGGAAGCCGCCGTCGGCGGTGATCACCAGCTTGGCCTCGGCGTCGTTGAGCCGATCTTTGAGCGCTTCAGCGCTAAAGCCGCCAAAGACGACCGTGTGAGGGGCACCAATCCGGGCGCAGGCCAGCATGGCGATCGCGGCTTCGGGCACCATGGGCATATAAAGCCCGACGCGATCGCCTTTCTTCACCCCCAGGCTTTTCATCACGTTGGCCACCTGACACACTTCCCGGTGCAGCTGCGCATAGGTAAGGGTGCGGGCATCGCCGGGTTCCCCTTCCCAGATCAGAGCGGCTTTGTTGCGTCGCCAGGTGGTGAGATGGCGATCGAGGCAGTTGTAGGAAATATTGAGCTTGCCGCCGACAAACCACTTGGCGAAGGGAGGCTGCCAGTCCAGCACCTGATCCCATTTTTTGAACCAGTGCAGTTCCTGCTCGGCCAGTTCGGCCCAAAACGCCTGCGGGTCAGCAGCGGCTTTGTCATAGAGGGCCTGGTACTCAGCCATGCTTTTGACATGGGCGTCCTCAGCAAAGGCTTTGGGAGGATGAAACAGCCGCTTTTCCTGCAGAATAGATTCGATGGTGGGTTGTGACATAGGGTTCGTTTAAAGGGTTTAGCTAATGTCGTTATAGTCTGCTTTCAAAACCATACGGTTTTTAGCCGTTGCTACAGCAGAGACTTTGGTTTCTTTAATGTTCGACGGGAACAACAGTACCTTATGCTAAAAAAGGCATATTCAGCATTTACAAAATGGCTCTGGCCCACGCAATTCTAGTAGCTCTACTCGACCATTCCTGTAGCGGTTACGATTTAGCCAAACGCTTTGGCAGTTCGGTGGGCTTTTTTTGGGACGCCGGCCATCAGCAGATTTACCGGGAGTTGTCTAGGCTAGAGGGGCAGAATTACGTTACTAGCGAAAAGATTCTGCAAGAGACGCGCCCTAACAAAAAGATTTATGCTGTCACCGAAGCTGGCAAAGCTTTTCTCAAAGACTGGATGGCAGAACCCTCAGCCGTGAGTCCGGTCAAAGATGATTTGCTGGTGAAGATCTTTGGCGGCTACCTGGTGCCCGTAGAAGTGATTGTGACGGATCTGCTGCATCACCGCCAGCAGCATCAGACCCGCCTAGACGAATATCGAGCGATTGAAAAGGAGTTCTTCCCAGAGCGAGAGCGGCTGTCTCCGGTCGCCCGGTTTCAGTACCTGACCCTGCGCAACGGCATTCGCTACGAGCAGAGCTGGCTGGCTTGGTGCGAAGAGGCGATCGCCTACCTGCAGCCCGCCAAGTTACAGAACTCAAAATAGCAGCCTAGGGCGCAATGCCAGCGGTTAATCTGGTAGCAGCAATGAACGAGGCGAGGCTCTATGAGCGTTTGGACAGTGATTGGGATCATTTTGCTGATTGTCGGCATTGTTCTTTTCTTTGTGCAGCGTCAGCAAAAATCACGGGCTTTTAGCCTCAAGTCGGCCCGGCGGGTGACAGTGGCGGAACTGGGTAAAACGGCTGAAGCGATCGCCGCTGAAATTGGCGGTGGTGACTGGCGTGACTATGTGAAACTCTGGGGCCAAATTGAGGCACCGCAGCCGCTTGTTTCTGAGCTGAAGCAGACGCCCTGTGTTTACTACAGTTTCAAAGTGCAGCGCGAGTACGAAGAAACCGTGACCACTAAAGACGCTGAGGGCAATACTCAGCGCAAAACCGAGCGGCGATCGGAAACAGTAGCCAGTAACCAGCAGTCAGTCCCTTTCTACCTGCAAGACGACACGGGCAAAATCTGGGTCGATCCCGACCAAGCTGAGATTGAAACGGTGTCGGGACTCAACGAGTTCCGCCCCGGCGATCCGTCAGCCGGAATGTTGCAGATGGGCAAATTTTCTCTGACGCTGGGACAAAGCGATCGGCGGACACTGGGCTATCGCTACACGGAAGCCGTCCTGCCGGCAGAGCGTAAGATTCTAGTCGTGGGAGAAGTGAGCGACCACACTGGCACTCTGACCTTAGGCAAACCCACCCAGACGGACAAGAAATACATCATCTCCCTCAAAACAGATGACGTGCTTACCGCAAATGCCGATCGCGGCGCTCACAATGCCTCAGTGGCGATGATGATTTGCCTGATTATGGGCGCAGTGCTGAGCCTGATTGGTATTCTGCTTTAGTCATCGGTTAAATGCACAGCCGCTGATACACTTCATCTAGGTGACGCAGGTGGTACTGCGGATCGAAGCAGGCTTCAACTTCTACCGCAGTGAGCTGCTCTTTGACCTCTGGATGTTGAACAATGAGCTGGTGAAAATCGCCGCCGGGTTTATTCCAGGCTTCGTGGGCGCAGGTTTGCACAATCTTGTAAGCAGCCTCACGGGACATGCCTTTTTCCACCAGCGCCAGTAGGACCCGCTGACTGAAAACAACGCCGCCATACAGGTTCATGTTGCGCTGCATGTTTTCCGGGTAGACCAGCAGATGCTTCACTAAGTCCGTGGTTTCCACCAGCATGAAGTGAACCAAAATGCAGCTATCGGGGAAAATCACCCGCTCCACTGAGCTGTGAGAAATATCGCGCTCATGCCAGAGGGCCACGTTTTCTAGGGCGGCGATCGCGTTGCCGCGAATAATCCGGGCCAGCCCTGTCAGCCGCTCCGAGCGGATGGGGTTGCGCTTGTGGGGCATGGCGGAGGAGCCTTTCTGCCCCTTAGAAAAATATTCCTCAACCTCTAAAACATCGGTGCGCTGCAGGTTGCGAATTTCCACCGCAAAGCGCTCGATGGAGGCGGCCAGCAACGCTAGCGCCTGCATGAACTCGGCGTGAATATCGCGGGCAATCACCTGGGTCGAAGCGGTATCGGGTCTGAGGCCCAGCTTTTGACAGGCGATCGCCTCAATTTTGGGGTCAATGTTGGCATAGGTGCCTACGGCGCCCGAAATTTGGCCCACCGCAATTTGATCTTGCACCCGGTTGAGGCGATCGCGGTGACGCATCATTTCCGCTAGCCAGCCCGCCAGCTTGAAGCCAAAAGTCATTGGCTCGGCGTGGATGCCGTGGGAGCGACCAATCATCACCGTGTCGCGGTGCTGCTGGGCCTGATAGCGAATAGCCTGAATTAGGCTTTCCACGTGGTTGAGAATAATGTGCAGGCTGTCGCGGAGCTGCAGCGACAGGGCCGTATCGATCATGTCTGAGCTGGTCATGCCCAGATGGATATAGCGCCCAGCTTCACCGACGTACTCATTAACGTTGGTTAAAAAGGCAATAACGTCGTGGCGTACTTCAGCTTCAATTTCTAAAACCCGTTCGGGGTTAAAGTCCGCTTTTGCCTTGATTTCCTCAACCGCGTCTGGAGGAATATAGCCTAACTCTGCCTGAGCTTCGCAAACGGCAATCTCGACCTGAAGCCAGGTCTTCATTTTGTAGGTATCGGTCCAAAGATCGCCCATCTCGGGCAGGGTGTAGCGTTCAATCAAGGCTAGTGTCGCAGAATACAACCGCTCTATTTTACCTGCCTAGCTCCCGATTGGCCGCAGAATTTCTGACACTATACCCGCCGCGATCGCCGACAAAAGCGACCTCAGCCGCTACGCTAGAGTATTAAAACGAACGCGAGGAGACAGTATTTGTGGCTGTGGTTCGCCGGGTACGGCAGCACGTTAATCCCCTAAGTGATAAATATCAGACCCCAACGACCATATCGGATTGGTCAGCAAAATTTGCCTGTTTAGATCAGCCGCTACACCTTGATATCGGCTGCGGGCGGGGCTATTTCATTCGAGAAATGGCCCAGCTACAGCCGGACTGGAATTTTTTGGGACTGGAAATTCGTCAGCCCTTGGTGGAGCAGTCTCTTCGCTGGCGCGATGAACAGCAGCTCAGCAATTTGCACTTTGTCTTTTGTAATGCCAATCGCTCCCTGCGATCGCTTTTTGCTAGCTGGCCGGGGGTGCCTCTGCAGCGGGTGACGATTCAGTTTCCCGATCCCTGGTTTAAAAAGCGCCACCAGAAGCGACGGGTGGTGCAGCCTGAGCTAATTGCGGCTTTAGCGGAATTGCTGCCGGTGGGAGGAGAAGTGGTCCTCCAGTCGGACGTAGAAGCTGTCGCCACTGAGATGACCACTCGCTTTGCCGAGCAGCCCAGCTTTGGGCAGCAGCCTCCAGGCTGGCTGAGCGACAGTCCCTTCCCCGCCCAGACCGAGCGCGAACAGATGACGCTAGAAAAAGGCCAGCCTGTTTTTCGCAGCCTGTTTGTTCGCCAGTCTACAGACAGCGCACTAGCTGAGGCTGAGAACGGACAACCCGACCACGCTCAACGGTTTCAAACTGCCTAAACTCACCCAGTTGGGGATTGCCAAACTCGGTCAACCCGCATAGAGCTGTTCCTGTCCGAAAGCGGCGAATATTGGTAAAACAGTTGCGCCGAATGATGCGCTGCGCATTGGATGGGGTTTCTTCGCTAGCGGGATCGGCGGAGCTAGGCTGAATGAAGGTCGTGCGGCAGGTTTGAAATCGCCTGGGCACGTCTCCAGCAGCGGCGGGCAGCGACCAGCCAACTGCAACGAGCAAAGCGACGCACTGACCCATCAGTAAAAGCTTTTTCATGGGCTAAATTTCCCAATCGTCTATTTTTACTGTAGCGCTGATACATTGGGCGCGATCGCCCTCTACGGCCTGAGCTCACCCTTTATCTATCCCCTACCTGCTGGCAACTCTTGACCCTTCTTCCTGACGGGCCGCAGCCGCTTCATTCTGAGGCAAGGCTCACAGCACTACGCTGGTCACGCCAAAGGTTTCCAAAAACATCCAGATAATAAATCCGGCATACAGCCCTAGTAGCACGACGCTTTCCCGCTTTTGCAGCGTTAGGCCAGTGCGCATGAAAGCGAAGAGAACAATGGTGGCAAAGGTCAAAATTGCCATCATCGGCGCGGCTACGGCAAAGTTAATCGGGGAAGCCCCCGCAATCAGCACTCCCACCGGAATTGCCACCAGCAGGTCAAAGATATTGCTGCCCAGCACGTTAGCCAGGCTAATAGTGCCTTGGCCCTTCTTGGCGGCGCGAATACTCACCAGCATATCTGGCAGGCTAGTGCCAGCGGCAATCACCGTTAGTCCCCACAAAAATGTGGGCGTATTAAACAGATCGCCAAAGCCGATGGCCGATCGCACCAAGCCCTCAACGCTAACTACAATCAGCACCAAACTCAGCAGCAACCGGAGCCATTGCCTGCCTACGTTGATTTCTCGCCGCGACAGGTTTGCGCCGCTGTTGCCGAGTTCTGCCTGATATTCTGCCGTATCCTGCTGCTGCAGAAAAATGTATAGACCGTACATGGCTAGCGGCATCAGGGCGATCGCCCGCGTCATTAAACCCTCCCATTCCGTGCCGGGTACTGGATTGTAGATCAGCGAAAAGGTAAAGGCCAGCAGCAGCACCGTCACGCTGGTGATGTAAAACTGAGCGTCTTTGTAAACCAAGATGCGATCGGCGGCGAGGCGTCCGCCTAGCAGCCCGGAGATCCCTGGAATCACCAAAATGTTGAAAATTGCCGAACCTACGATTCCGGCAATGCCCAACTCAAACTCGCCGTGAATCAGCGTCGCCAGCACCGTACTCGACAGTTCTGGAAAGCTAGACCCCACAGCGGCAATCACTGCGCCCTGTACCACTTCCGGTAGCTGATAATAGAGCGCCAGTTTTTCAGAAGCCTCTTCCAGCAGAGAACTTGATTTCCAAACCACCGTCGTTGAGACAACAGCTAGGACGATGTAAAACACCAATAGGGAAAAGTTCATGCTGAGGCGGGTAACGGGCGATCGCGGTATATTGTTCTCCCACGAATCTACCACCTGCTGACTACAGCGCCCATTTGCAAGTGAGTTTCTGCAGCCAGCGCAGAGACAAGTCCATCAAAAACCCAATCAGTCCCAGCACAATCAGGCAGGCAAAGATTTCGTCAGTTCTAAAAAACTTTTGGGCAATTAGAATACGCTTGCCCAAGCCCACTTCTGCCGCCACCAGTTCCGCCACCACCACCAGGTTCCAGGAAGAGGCCATGTTGATGCGAAACGTATCGATAATATTAGGCAAAACGTAGGGAGTAATTACCTGAAACAGAATTTGTCGCCGCTGTCCGCCCAGGGTGTAGGTGGTTTCAATCAGGTCTTTGGGCACGAACTTAACCGCGTCCATAATCATCAGGGTATTGAAGAAAACGGTGCCAATAAAAATCAGCGCAATTTTGGGTTCTTCGCCCAGTCCTAAATAGATAATGAGCAGCGGAATAAAGGCCGGGGCGGGCATATAGCGCACAATGCCAATAATCGGCTCGAACAGCGCTCGAATACTGGCAAAGGCGCCCATTGAGATGCCCAGGGGAATCGAAACCAGTCCGGCCAAAACAAACCCGGCCAGGACACGGCCAAAACTCGCCAGGATATCCCCTAGCAGATAGCCTTGAACCCATAGCTCCACCAGAGCCTGTACTACCATTACTGGGGAAGGTAAGAACTTAGGGTTAACTAACCCAGAACTAGAAAGACCCCACCAAAGGCCAAAAGGAAGGGCCACTGAGAGTACTAGCAGCCCTGCGCTCAGCGATCGCGGTACATCTTCCCCCAAACGCCAAAATACGGTAGGTTTCAGGCTGCTAGCGGCGGGCGTTGCCGGTTCAAACGAATTGGCTGCCGGATTGGCCATAGTTTTGGGCTGAGACATTCAAGAAAGCTTTCCCATCTTGCCAAAGTTAGAAAGAGGGGAAATGCATCAGAGGCTACTAGGAGCCATGAGAAGCTATGAGGATTCAGCGTAAGCCTGAACAAACTGGTCATCCAAAATGGCTTCTAAATTCGGCACTTCGGGAATGAAGCCAACGCTCACCATGAAGTCAGCCATTTGCTGAGCCGCATAGGGCATATATTTCATCTCTTCCCCGCTGCTGAAGGCTTCTAGGTTTTCGTCCAGCGTGAAGAAGCGAGTCCCTTCTAGGTAAAGATCAAATTCTTCAGGGCTGACGCTGGCCCGCTTAGCCATGATGGCGTTGGCGGCTTCTGGATTCTCTGTCATAAAGGCGCGAATATCAAACCAGGTTTTGACCAGTGCCTGCACCGCTTCCGGGCGCTCATCCACCATTGTCTGCGTCACTACCAGTAGGTCGGGAATGGCTCCTGGGAACTGCTCCGAGCTGAGCAGTTCCTTACTACCTTCACGCTCCAGCGCCGTGGCCCAAAACGGTACCCATCCTGCGAATGCATCAGTCTGCCCTGCGGCAAAGGCTGTGGCTGCCGCACCCGTTTCTAAGTTCTGAATCGTGACATCATCACGGGACAGGCCGGCGTCTTCTAGCGCTAGCGATAGCAGAAAGTCGCCTACGACCCCTTCTTCTAAAGCAATTTCTTTACCCACTAGATCGGGCACAGCGTTGATCTCTTCGGCAACGATCACTTTGTCATTGCCCGCTGAGTTATCGTTGACCAGCACTGCCACTTCCCCATTCACAGCGCTGTCAGCAAAGGAAATGGTGTCATTGAGGGTTTGACAGTTAGCATCGAGCTGTCCGGAAGCCAGAGCTTCCATAGATTCTAAATAGCCATCGAACCAAATTAGCTCAACGTTCAGGCCGTTGGCCTCAAAGAGTCCCTCTTCCTCTGCGATCGCCCAAGGCCACCATCCGGCCCAACTGCTGTAGCCCATCTGGATTGGTTCCTCGCTGACCTGCTCGGTCACAGGCTCAGCCGTTTCCTCAGAGGTTGTCTCTGGCTGCGTCTGTTGATTGCAGCCCACTGTGATCAACAAGCTACAAACAAAAGCGAGAAAGAGCGGAACTAATTGTCTGCGATGCATATTCACCTCCCAGTATTGCTATTCCTTGTCCTTTCAGAAACCTATCTGGAGCTGTGCCGTGAGCGTAGTCGAACGGCAAAGCTTGTCGCCTAAACTCCACTTCTCAGGGGCGATCGCCCCGCTACGAAAGCCTGCACCCAGGCCAGCCAGTCTGTTAGCCCAGCGCCTGATTTAGCTGAAACCGGAATTACCGTCACCTGCGGATTGACCTGCCTGACATTGGCCTCAATTTGCTCTAGATCAACGTCTAGGTAAGGGGCTAAATCGGTTTTAGTGATTAGCAGACAGTCAGCTTCGCGGAACATAATGGGATATTTTAGGGGCTTATCCTCTCCTTCAGTGATGCTGAGCAAGGCTACTTTGGCATGTTCGCCCACTTCAAACTCAGCCGGACATACCAAATTGCCCACATTCTCTACGATTACCAGGTCAAAGTCAGCAGGATTATACTCCTGACTGAGCTGGTGCAGTCCGCCCGCTACCATCTTGGCGTCTAGGTGACAGGCTCTCCCGGTATTGATGGCAATCACGGGCACGTCAAACTGACGCAGGCGATCGGCGTCAAGTTCAGTGGTCATGTCCCCTTCGATGACGGCTAGGGCCAACTGCTGGCTGAGGGCAGCGACGGTGCGCTCTAGCAGGGCCGTTTTTCCGGCACCGGGGCTGCTCATCAGGTTGAGGCAGGTGATACCCCACTGGTCAAAATGTGTCCGGTTGTGTTCGGCATCGGTCTGGTTAGCGTGGAGCAGGTTGATGCCTAGGGCAGCGTCAAAGGTTTGGTGCATGGAGAACTTTAGCGGCGGGTGGTCTGTGAGGCTGGCTTTAGAGGTCGTTGTATCAGGTGAGCGATCGCTCCGAACCTCTCTAGTTTGCTCAGCGTCAGGATAAGTCAGCTATTGAAAGTGGCCTCAACATACTCTAATCCTTGTAAAAACCGCAATAGGTAAACGATCGCTGTAGGGATAGATTAGTTGAATCAGCCTTGCCAGTTACTGTCTTATTTGGGTAAAGCCGCAGCCTAACAGACAATTATTCTCAACTACTGGCTTCTGGCACTTCTTGCTACGTCAAAAAAGGATTTCTACCACTACACCCGATTCAGTACAGCGACTTTAGGATCGACAATCTTTTGGCCGTGTCCGGGAAATTTGATCGCCAGGCAAATCTTATTGCCTGCGCCAAAAATATGCGTCACCTGACCGGGGCCAAAAGCCTGGTGAATGACCTTGTCACCCACCGTCCAGTCATCTGCGTGGGTGCCGGGGCGATCGCTAGCAGCGGCCTCTGCCTTGGCCGATCGCATAGTTTTAGCCCAGCGAGTCGGAATGGCGGCAGCTACGTTGGTGTCAATATAGTCGCGGGGCAGTTCTCCTAAGAATAAAGAAGGACTGGCGGGTTCGCGGCTGCCGTATAGGCGGCGCATGCGGGCGTGGGAGATAAACAGGCGTTCCTGAGCGCGGGTGATGCCTACATAGCAGAGGCGACGTTCTTCTTCAGTCGCGGCGGGATCTTCCAGAGAGCGGAAATTAGGGAATAAGCCCTGCTCTAGACCCACGAGAAAAACCACCGGAAATTCTAATCCCTTAGAAGAGTGCAGCGTCATCAGCGAGACTTTTTGCTGCTGCTGTTCGTCTAAATTGTCGAGGTCTGAGGCGAGAGAGGCACTAGCCAGAAATTCTTGCAGCGACTTATCTTCGCTTTCTTCTTGAAACTGTAGAACAGCGTTGTAAAGCTCTTGCACGTTTTGAACGCGATCGAAATCTTCGTCGGTTCCTTTGGCCTTGAGTTCACGGATATAGCCCACATCCTCGATAATCCCCTGCACCACTGTAGAGGCATCTGCCGACTCTAGCTGCGCCTGCCAGGTTTTGATCACTTCGACAAAGCCGAGCACTGCCTTAGCCGATCGCCCTGCCAGCGTTTTAACTGAGGTTTCATCTTTGAGGATTTCCCAGAGTGGTACCCCCAGGGTCTGGGCGCCCTGCTCCAGCTTCTCCAAGGTTGATTTGCCCACTCCTCGGCGAGGCACGTTGATGATGCGCTTGAGGCTAACGGTATCGGCGGGATTAACAACGGTACGCAGATAAGCAAGGACATCCTTAATCTCACGGCGATCGTAAAACCGCAGACCGCCGACAACCTGATAGGGAATGCTATAAAACGTTAGCCGTTCTTCAAAAGTACGCGACTGGGCATTGGTGCGATAGAGAATGGCAAAGTCGCCCCAGTTGAGTTTGGGATGGGCATTCTCTAAGCTACGAATTTGACCAACGACAAAATCGGCTTCGGCCTGCTCGTCTTCGGCTCGGTGACAGAGAATGGTTTCCCCCTCACCCCGCGTGGGTCGCAGCACCTTGTCAATCCGCTCGGTGTTGTTTTCAATTAGGTAATTGGCGACATGAAGAATATTTTCGGTGGAGCGATAGTTTTCCTCTAGCTTCACCATTGAGCGCGTATCGTCATCGGCCAGACCGTCGCCAAAGTCGTCCTGAAAATTCATCAGGATGGTGAAGTCGGCACTGCGGAAGGAATAAATTGACTGGTCGGCATCGCCTACGACAAAAATGGAGCGGTGGTTCCAGTCATTGAAGCGATCGACTGGCTCACCGTTAGTGGTGAGTAGGCGAATCAGGTCGTACTGGGTGCGGTTCGTATCCTGGTATTCATCCACTAAAATGTGGCGGAAGCGCTTGTGCCAGTAAGCTAAGACCTGCTCATTTTGGCGAAAGAGCTGAACCGGAATCCAGATTAAATCGTCAAAGTCGAGGGCATTGTTTTCGGCTAGCGATCGCTGATAGTGCCGGTACACCTCCGCAATTACCCGCCCTCGGTAGTTGGGCTGATCTTTTTCAACATCGTCGGGGGAAAGCCCCTGGTTCTTGGCATTGCTAATGGCGTAGCGTACCGATCGCGGATTGAACTTTTTGTCGTCCAGATTCATCTGGGCGATGACGATGTTTTTAACTAGGCTTTGAGCATCTGATTCATCGAAAATTGAGAAGTTCTTCTGCCACTGGTGCCCTTGAGGAGTCTGATACTTTTCAATGTCGAAGCGCAAAATACGACAGCAAAGCGCATGAAATGTGCCAATCCAGAGATGCTTAGTGATGTTTTTGTATGCCTGCGATCGCAGCTTGGTTTGATCATAAGCAGGCAAAGTCTCTAGCGGCTTGCCATGTTTTTCCTGGGCCATCTGCTCGGCAAACAGCTTCTCAATCCGCTCCTTCATTTCTTTGGCAGCTTTGTTAGTAAAGGTCACCGCCAAGATATTTTCCGGGTCTACTCGGTGGGTCAGCACCAGATTGGCAATGCGGAACGTTAGCGCTCGCGTCTTGCCCGATCCGGCCCCAGCGACGACCAGCAGCGGCCCGCAGTAGTGTTCCACCGCGCGGCGCTGAGAAACATTGAGCTGATTGAGAAAGTCTGTGGTTGCAGGCATAGCAGCCGTAATAAAGCGGTCTTTAGAGTATCACGTCAGGGCTGGCTGATGGACAGAGCGGGGACAGCCACAAAGACGCAGAGACACGGTAGAGCGGGCATTACCCGCCGAGCCATCCCTCAACGCCAATCTCAAAAGCCCCAATTTTAGCTGTGTCATGCCAGTAGAGCGAGCATTGCCCGCCAGCCATCCCAGTCCAGCACCTTTTCTAGTCTAATGGCTTGGCCCCAGAGAAAACTGTGCGGATTTACGCCCGCAACTGGGCGATCGCTACAGTCATCTACTCCAGCTAAACAAACCCAGAATGGCCGCAGATTTAAAGCTCCAGCGCTGCAAGTCTACCTTCAATCGGCTCATATTCATCTTCCAGAAGCCAGTTCTGAGCTTCATCATAGCTAGCGCTAGCAAACACAATCTTGTAGTCTTTAGCCGGATCATGAATGCGACAGCTACCTGAAGCACTGCCCAGCAAAAGCAAAATATAAGGAGGTGAAAGCATTGGATCAATCCAAACCTCTGCAAAATTCCAGTTATCCCTGGCTGCTTTAAACACAGGAATTTGTTTTTCACTTAACTTGTTCATCGTCTGTTATTTCTTGAAATGTTCATGTGCTATATGTCATCCGAGTGTACGCCTTTAGTTAAAAGGAGATAATCTACTTCTCGTGTTAAAACATAGAGAATATGCTGTCCCTCTTTGTTTACGTAGCGATTACTGTCTATCAGAGAGATTGGCACGCGATTCTCAGGATCACGTTCACCTATGTCAACCCATCGGTAAATAGCTCTAACTTCATAACATCCCCAACCTGCAGTACTAATTATTTCGCCGATCTGCAAGGGAGTGTTTGTCTCATATTCCCACTCAAATATTTCAGTATCTCTGCTAAACTCCGGATCGGTTCCTAACGTTGATCCCAAGTTCTGGCGGTTTCTAGCAGCAACAGTTTTGGTACAAGTAATCACGTATTTATATTGCTTCATTTGAGTTTGAGGATTGGGCGATAACATTGTTAGACATTCTCAATTAAGATTTTATTTTAAGCTTTATATACATACGATCGCCCAGGCAATTCTTTCAATGCCCTGCTGAATATTGTCATAGGAGTTGGCATAAGACAGCCGCAAATAGCCCTCACCGTATTTGCCAAACGCTGAGCCAGAGAGCACAGCGACCCCTGCCTTTTCTAACAGGTAGCTAGCCAGTGTATTGCTGTCCATTGGTATCTGCTGGACATTGGGAAAGGCGTAAAAGGCCCCTTGTGGGGTGCGGCAGCTAATGCCAGGAATCTGATTTAGCCCCGCCACAATCAAATCGCGTCGGCGCTTAAATTCACTAACCATCTCCTTAACTGAAGCTTGCGAGCCTTGCAGCGCCTGCACTCCGGCTATCTGCGTGAAGGCGGCAGTACAGGAATTAGAGTTAATCATCAGTTGCTCTAGCTTTTGGGCGATCGCCACCGGAGCCACCCCATAGCCCAACCGCCACCCCGTCATGGCGTAAGTTTTGGAAAAGCCGTCGAGCAGGATAGTGCGGGCGGCCATTCCTGGCAGGCTCAGCAGACTGTAGTGAGGCTGATCGTAGAGGATGCGGGAGTAGATTTCGTCGGCCAGCACATAGAAGTCGTGCTTTTGGGCTAGGCGGGCGATCGCCTGCAGGTCCTCTTGAGTCAGTACGCCTCCAGTTGGATTCTGGGGCGAGTTCAAAATCAGCAGCTTGGTGCGCTCGGTAATAGCGGCTTCTAGATCGGCTATCTGAAAGCGAAAATCCACCGCTTCCTGCAGCGGCAGCGGCACCGCCTTGCCGCCAACAAACTCAATCACCGATTCGTAAATGGGAAAGCCGGGATTGGGGTAGATTACTTCATCACCGGCGTCTACCAGGGCCAGCAGCGTAAAGAAAATGACCGGCTTTGCCCCCGGCATCACCACAACCTGATCCGGCGTTACTGTAA
Organism: Sphaerothrix gracilis Ecp01; assembly: GCF_030405905.1. Taxonomy (NCBI): domain Bacteria; kingdom Bacillati; phylum Cyanobacteriota; class Cyanophyceae; order Nodosilineales; family Nodosilineaceae; genus Sphaerothrix; species Sphaerothrix gracilis. The sequence continues at coordinate 32,965 of NZ_JASATW010000033.1, read as the reverse complement.
TCTGGCGGGTTTGGCTAACGTGCTGGGCCACAGCCTCGCGAATCTGCGGCAGTCCGGCAGCGGGGGTATAGCCCGTGTAGCCCTGCTGCATCGCCCGGTAGGCCGCCTCACAGATAGCCGCGTCTGTGGCAAAATCAGGCTGACCGATCTCTAGATGAACAACTGAGCGCCCCTGGGCTTCCAACTGCTTCGCCTTGGCCAGCACTTCAAAGGCCGACTCTGTGCCCAATCGCCCCATCCGAGCTGCAAACGCGATATCCATAGCCAAGCCTCAGCAGAAGATGTTCTTACTGTATCGTTCAGGCTCAGCGCGAGGCTTTAAGAGAGGTTAAGGGTCAGCTATATCAGTTCTATAAATTAGCGCTATCTACCGGTGCCCCACCGCCTGCAGTACCTATCCTGGCAAGAGCAAATTGAGAGGGTCTGAGCTGTAGCTATAGAACCAAGAACTCGGCGTTACCAAGGTGCAAGCAAGTTGAATGCCTGATTAACCGCTTTCAGGAACCGTCACCGACTCGCAGCGGCGGAATGACAGCTTGAGAAGACTTGAGCAGGCGCGGAGAGCGGCGGCGGCGCGGCGGCAGCAGACGCGGTGCGGCTTCTGGCTGACGAGGCAGGGGACGCTGCAGGGCGTAATAAAAATCGAGCAGGGCTAGAGCTAAGCTGAGCAACATGCCGCCTGTGCCCAGTACGAAGAGAAACAAGGCTAGTGGAATCAGCCAGCCTAAGTTCAGCAAAGTTCTCGCCGCCAGGGCAAATGTGCTGCCGACGAAGAGTAACCCTACATAATGCATGATTAGATGGCTGCTGCTGGCAAGGCGATATTGTCGCTGGAGTCGCTGGCGCTGCCCTCTCAGTGGGCTGGGGCTGCCTCCTAGCTGCGATCGCGACCAAGACTGCTGCTGCAAATTCTGCAACTGCTGCAGAACCGTGTTGTATCGTAGTCTTAGCCCGCTGAGCAGACCGATGCAGACTACGAGCATCAAAACTGAATTCAAAATGAGCTGAATGAGCTGGCTAGTTTGCGCAATTGTCATAGCTGATCCAGGTGAGTGACCGAGCAAGGCTGCAACAGTAACAAAGCGGGCAAGATAGCGATTGTCATTCTGGTATTGCTGTAGCCCTGCTAGCGCCATCGCTTTCAATACAAATGTACTAAATTGTAGGCAATTGCTCAACCTGATAGCGAACAGTGGCTGCCTGGGAGAGTAACCCTGATTTTTGGGGATTATTTCTGAGGGTGACAAATTAGCTCTCCCCAGCCTGCGGAAATTTCTGACCAAGATAAATTTCTGCAGTAAACTTAACGCCTTAAGATCGGCTTTTACTGTTCTGCTGGACTGTCAGAATAGCCATCATGGAGAAACGGCGATCGCAGCTTTTCATAATTAATGACGCAAAACCGTCTTTTAGCTGATTTGGTTCTACTGCCTCAGCAAGTAGAAGCTAGCAGCGCTTTGAAGATTGATTCAGTGCTCTCAGACCTACCGCTGTTTGAGCTGCAGGTAGACGCGGCCTGCCTTGGGCTGTCCTTGGCCCAGTGTTTTGAGCGCTATCCGAGCCTGCCGGGCGCTGTGCTGATGGAGCAAGACCAACTGCTGGGTCTGATTGCGCGTCAAACCTTTCTGGAATATTTGCTGCGACCTCAAGGGCTGGAACTTTTTCTGCAGCAGCCTCTGCGGGTATTGCAGAGCTATGCGCGATCGCCCGCCCTAGTCTTGCCAGCTACCACCCCCATTATTACCGCCGCTCAGAAAGCTCTGCGGCGATCGCCAGAGCTACAGCAGCATCCGCTAGTCGTACAGTGCGACCAGACCTATCGCCTCCTCAGCGCCCCCGACTTGATGGTGGCTTACTGGCAGATTCGCGGCATTGAAACCCAGGTGCGCTACGAGCGGGCTCAGGCGCAGCGACTCCAGAACGAGAAAATGGCCGCTTTGGGACGCTTAGTGGATGGTGTGGCCCACGAGCTGTCTGATCCGATCGGATTTATCTGGGGCAACCTGGCACATTTAGAAGAGTACGGCCAGCAGCTTCTCGAACTCGTTGCCGCTTATGAGGCTAGCTGTCCGCAGCCGTCTGCAGCCGTTGATCAGCTCAAAGCCGATATTGACCTTGACTATCTCCAGAGCGATCTGCCTAAAACGCTGATGAGCATTCGCAGTGGCGCCAGTCGCATCAAGCAGCTAGCGGCCAGCCTGCAGAATTTTTGTCACATTGATGAGGTCTACCCCAAGCCTGCTAGCCTGCACGATTTACTCGACAGCGTTTTGCTGTTGCTCACCAGCCAATTGCAGACCCCTATCCAGGTAGTGCGCCAGTACGGACGCTTGCCGCCGGTAAGCTGCTTTGCCGGCCAGCTCAGCCAGGTGTTCATGAACCTGTTGTCGAAGACTGTCGATACGCTGCTAGAGCAGACCATCCGCTGCACCCTAGCAGCGGAATTTAATCGGGCTGAGTCCACTCAGGCTGAATACGTGCCGACGCTGACGCTAAAAACCGAAATCAAAACATTCCCCGATCAGCCAAGCCCAAGGGAGGGCGATCGCCGCTGGATCGTTTTACAAATTAGCGACAATGGCCCCGGTTTAGCCCCTGAAATTGAGCAAAAGGTACAGCAGCGGTTTGCAGAAGAACAGCGCCTAATGAAGGAAACCAGTCTAGCCATGAGCTATCACATTGTGACCAGCAAACACGGGGGCAAATTTTATGTGCGATCGCGTACTTTTGCTCAGGCTAAGCCTCCGGCTGACACAGGCAGTCAGTTTGAAATTTGGCTACCGCTGGCCTGATCGGGAGCAGTGGCCGGGGCTGTCGGCGCGATCGCCCGTAAAAGCAGATAGTTCAGCGCTGTCCTGACCGCAATGATGGCTGCGAGGCGAGCAATGTCATCCCAGCGGCTAGAAATCATCGTTTTGAGAATAGTCGCCCCAATCAGAAAGCTTAGCCCTAGCGAGAAGGAATATCCCATGACCAAACGGCTGCGCTGGAAAGCATCTGCCGTCTGCGGCTTCAGCAAGGTATCCTTCAGAAAAATTACCAAGGCTCTGACAATGCCAATGCCGATGACAAACAGTGCCAAAAGCTGGCAGAGGCTAGTCAAGATGACGTTAAGCCCCTGCACCAGAGCGGAAATTTCTGTCCCGATTCCTGCAAGCGACATGGCGCTGATTGTTCAGCCCAGCAGCCGTAAAAGCCCTGGCCTGCTAAAAACGTTGATAAATCTACAGTAGCGAGTCCGAACCCTGAGTGACAGCAGCAGGCTGAGCGCATTCAATCCGATCGATTTTCAGTTCCCGGCCAGAGCGAATGTCTTCCATTGGGGACTGGCAAGTGGGGCAGGCATACTGGAGGCCAATCTGCGGCGCGTATTCCTGCTGGCAGGTCTGGCAAAAAGCGATCAGAGGGATATCCTGAATTATCAGCTCTGCCGCCGCTAGAAAGGTGTTCTGGATCTGTAACTGAAAGGCATACTGCAGGCTAGCAGGCTCCACGCAGGTAAACTGACCCACCGTCAGATGAATTTTTTCAATCTGAGGTGCCTCTGGCTGTGAAGCCCACCAGTCCCGTACCGTCAGAATCAGCGCCTTAGTCATATCTACTTCGTGCATGGCCTACGTCCACCGCTGATCGACGTTCATGTTAGCTTCAGCGTGAATATAGGCAGGCTTTTCGGAACGCGGAAGCTGCCCCGAAATGACTAAGTGCGCCATCGTATCGCAGATGACACGGGTAGCCATCAGCGCCGTCATGTCGCTGACATCATAGGGCGGTGAAACCTCCACCACTTCCAGGCCGCAGACCGGAGCGTTTTGCACAATTTTTTTAAGCAGGTGTAGAGCTTCGCGGGGTAGGAGTCCTCCCGGTTCCGGCCAGCCCGTACCGGGGACAAACCCGGCGTCAATACAGTCAATATCGAAGCTAATCCAAACGCAGTCAGTCCCGTCAAGCGCTTTTTCAAGGGCAAAATCAGCCGCCGCATCTAGGCCCATTTCGGTAATGTCGGTCACGGTCAAAATGTTGGTGGCCCGTTCCCGGCAGACCTTCACGCCCTGACGGGGTACCTGCCAGCCACCGATGCCAAGCTGTACCAGGTTTTTAGCCGGGGCATTGGCCATATTGGTGGCGTGGAACCAGGGGCAGGTGTGCATTCGCTCGTCGAGGTCGGTTTCTTGAGTATCGACGTGGCGATCGAAGTGAATAATGCCGACTTTTTTATCCCCCAGATGCCGACAAATGCCGCGTACGGTGGGAAAACCAATGGAATGGTCGCCGCCCAAAACAATGGGGAAAGCTCCAGAACTAAAAATATGGGCAATACCCTTAGAGATTTGGTCAAAGGATTTTTCGTTGTTGGCCGGAATGGTGAAAATATCGCCCACATCACAGAGGGTAATTTGCTCCCGCAGATCTACCCCCAGCTCAAAGTTATAGGGCGTGTAGAGGGCAGAAATACGGCGAATTCCCTGGGGACCAAAGCGGGTGCCGGGGCGATACGTGGTGCCAGAGTCATGGGGCACGCCCACGATCGCCACGTCATAGTTGCCCACTTTACGCACGTCTTCAATGTAGGGCGCTTTCAGAAAGGTATTGATGCCCGCGAAATGGGGCAGTTCTCCCCGTGAGAAAGTAGAAATGGAGCGATCGCGGATGCTAGCAGCCGCTTCTAGACCAAATTCTAAACCTTGAGATACTTCTTGCTGCCAGCCTGTTAGGGGGAGCTGGGCTTCTTTCTCTAGGGCTTGATTGGCTTCTGTCGTCGCCGGATCGTTATGAGCGGCAGGGGTCTGAGATTCTTCAGTCATTACAGGCTTAGGCAATGAGTTGCGTTAGTCATCCAATAGTAAGCGAAGACCTGTCATCTCAAAACCTACCCTGACAAACCACAGGCTCAAATCTGCGACGTTGCCCTAGCCGCTGACTTCTAGCCCAATACCGCCTCTACTCTGGTGACTGCCAAAAACGCGGCCCCGCTGGATTTATCCTGACTCAGCCGTCTCTACAGCGCGATCGCTGTCTACTGAGTGCCCAATTCACTTGATCAATTCTGTATTCCTGACGATATGACAAATTGAATAAATGACTTAGTATCGCCTAGAAAATACTGCTGATTGAGATTTCTTGCCACAGCTCTATCAAACAGTTGTCCGGCGCAACAAAAAGAGATGATGAAGCAGGCTATTTTTGAGTCTCCGAAAAAACAGCCGTTTTCTATCAGTCGTTTAGTATTGTGTTACACAATGCAAAGGGGATAAAGAAACGTTACATACCCAAGGTGAAGCTTCAAAGCCCTGCTGAGAAAGCAGTTCAGGTCTTTGAAGAAGTAGTCAGACTTTCCGAAATTGCTATAGTGTAGTCAAATTGGGTCATTGTTCCTGAACTAAGAAAAATAATAAAAGTTTTACATATGACAGCCTCACTAAATTCTCATTCTGATTTGTCTACAACCCAGCCTCGGAGTGATGAGATTTCCCAGCCGTCGGGTACTCATGCTGACAATAATGATGAGTCAATACAAACGGCTGCAATTGATTGGAACAGTGATGACGAAGTGGTCGTTCACTTCTCTGACGAGCAGGAAAACTCATCACCCGCTTATAACAAGTCCCTAGCAGACGACGCTGTAGGCGCTTTTTTCAAAGAGATGGCTCGTTACCCATTACTGCGAGCTGACGAAGAAATTGAGCTGGCGCGGCAGGTTCACTTTTCCAGTCAAGCGGAAGAATGTTATGAGTCGCTGACAGAAGAGTTAGGGCGATCGCCGACTCAGGCTGAACTCGCTGAAGCTTTGGGCGTGAGCGAAACTCAGCTCAAGCAGCGACTGCATCATGGCAAAACCGCTAAGCGACGCATGATTCGCTCCAATCTGCGATTGGTTGTTTCAATCGCTAAGCGCTACCTCAACCGAGGGGTGCCTTTCCTAGATCTGATTCAGGAAGGCGCGTTGGGGTTAAACCGGGCCGCAGAGAAGTTTGATCCCGACAAGGGATACAAGTTTTCCACCTATGCCTACTGGTGGATTCGTCAGGGCATTACCCGCACCATTGCTAACGATGCCCGTACGATTCGCTTGCCGATTCATATCGTTGAAAAGCTCAACAAGCTGAAGAAAGCCCACCGAGAGCTACGCAAGGAACTACAGCGCAATCCTTCGGAGGCCGAACTGGCCGAAGCTCTAGAAATTACCCCTGAGCAGCTCAGAGGGCTGCAGCAGGTACGACGGCGATCGCTTTCACTCAATCATCGCGTGGGCAAAGGTGAAGACACAGAACTGATGGAGCTGCTAGAGGATGGCAACACTCAGTCGCCGGAATCTAAGATCAGTGAGACGATGATGCGCCAAGAGATCTGCAACGTCTTAGCTGAAGTTTTGAGTGAGCGAGAGAAGGACATCATCTCTCTGCGCTATGGCTTAACGACCGGAGAGCCTCACACCCTAGAAGAAGTCGGCGGTATTTTTAACCTATCGCGGGAACGCGTGCGGCAGATCCAAACCAAGGCTATGCGCAAGCTCAGACGCCCTCAGGTCGCTTCCCGGCTGAAAGGCTGGCTGCGCTAGAAATGTAGCCGTCAGGAGCTGTATGTGATAGTTCTGCAGCTAAGTGCTTTAGATAATTTCGCTGTGTCAATCCAGTTCTGAGCCTGTCTGTTTTTTCGGACACTGTGCTGTGCTACAAAATCCTTATGATTGGAGTGCAGTTAGGCGAAGGTGTTTGATGGACTACAAGCAAGAACTGATTACCACCATTCACGATCTTAATTGCGATTTGAGCCGTTTAGAGGGGCACCTGATCCAGCTCAGTCAAACTTCGCCAACCGCCGTTATCATTCCCTCTCTTTACGAAGAGCTAGAGCGTCCGGCCCTAGCCACTATTCGAGATCACCTACAGCAGTGTGCTTTTGTTAACCATATTGTTATTTGTCTCTACGCAGATACCCAGGAAGAATATATCCGGGCCGTTCAGTTCTTTGAGTCTCTGCCGCAGCCAACGCTGATTCTTTGGGAAAATGGCCCCCGCGTCACGGGCCTTTTGTCAGCCCTGCGCGATCGCGGCATTGATATTATTCGCTATCGGGGTAAGGGCCGCGCCGTTTGGCTCGGCTTAGGGATCGCTTCCCTCATGGCGGATGCAATTGCCCTGCACGATGCCGACATTACAACTTACGATCGCTCTTATCCGCTCAAGCTCTTGTTCCCTCTTTTAGAGAAAGAATTTGGTATCGCCTTCAGCAAAGCCTACTATGCCCGCATTGGCAGCAACCCTCGCAGCATTCATGGGCGGGTGACGCGGCTATTCGTCGCTCCTTTAATTACCTCTTTGATGGAGCTGTTTGGCTACCGCGACTATTTGCGCTATCTCAATGCCTACCGCTATCCACTTTCGGGAGAATTTGCCCTCAGCAGCGACCTGGCCTTAAATACGCGCATTCCCGCTAACTGGGGTTTAGAGGTAGGGCTGCTCGCAGAAGTCTATCGCAACGTGGCCCTGAAGCGGATTGCCCAAATTGACCTAGGCGTGTTTGAACATAAGCATCAGTCTCTAGGAGACTCTGCCGATCAGGGGTTACAAAAAATGTGCCGCGATATTTTACAGTCGGTGCTACGAACGCTGACTGAAACCGAACAGGTTGTGATTACGGCTGAGCACGTGCAGGCGCTGCGTGTTAAGTTTCGCCGCGAGGCCCAGAATCTGACCCGGCAGTATTTTGTCGATGCCCGGTTCAATCATCTGCTCTACGATCGCCACCAGGAAGAAATGACCATAGAGTGTTTTGAACAGGTGATTGTTCAGGCTGGAAAGCAGTATTTAGAAGATCCGACCGGGACTCAAATTCCTGACTGGACGCGGGCGATCGCCGTCATGCCTAGCCTCAGGGAGCAGCTTCGAGAAGTGGTTTCAGCCGACATGGCCGAGGCCAGAGCTTCGGCTGGATTCCAGTTTCAGCCCGTTCCCCAACTCCAGTCCCTCACCAGCAGTCCTTAACTAGCTCACCCGGCGGGAATTGCTGCGCAGGGTGACGTTGACGCCTTCCGTAGACTGCTCTAAAACCAATAGCGGTGTCGGCTTAGCCTTTTGATCCCAGTGCATATAGGCAATGCGACCCTGTAGCGTAGGCTGCCAGGTACGGTGGTCGGCCTCTGGACTCAAAAAGGTTTCAATACAGTCAATGATCTGGCTAATAGTCGCAGAAGTTGGCTGAGTCGGAATTTTGGCCAGACGGATTTGAATTCGGAACAGAACTCGCTTTCTGGCTCCTAATTCTTCGCTGGTTTTGTATTCAACGTCAAATATCTCATCTACTTGGCGAGGCTTACTGGCGATCCCGACCATTCCCTGAGAGGCCTGGCGGGGACGCAGGGCCACTGAAACCTTTTGCTTAACTTTAACTTTGAGTTGGTTCAGAACAGAAAAGTGAAACAGCTCTTCCGCCATGCGCATACGCAGATAGTCTAGATTAAACTCGCGTGAGTGAATTAGGTCTGGGTTGCGCTCCATCTTAGTGATGGTGCTGAGCGCCAGCTTCACTTTTTTTTGCATCTCGCGATTTTTGTATTCTTCAAATCGCAGCCGTTTATAAAGTTTGTCGTACTGAATTTTAGAAAAGAGGCCCAGGCCAATAAGTAAGACGAAAAGCCCGCCGGATGTCATCAGCCAAATTTGTCCTGGCTGTGCAAGCGGCGACTGTGGAGCCGGTGTTTGAGCAATCCAGGTCGAATTAGCTGACACAGCAGGAGTTTGCATAAGGCTTCAGTAACTGACGGATATATCTATACCTTCAGCATTCCCGTTTCTACTTCAGGAGAAGACAGAGGAAATTCCGATTTTCAATAGACAAATGTGACAAACTATACGGAGAAACGCACCCGATAGCCACGCATATCTACCTGTACTAAAGCCGGAAACCGCGAGCTGCGGCACAGGCCGCCTGGCCACCAAGGAGACAGCGACCAGTAAATTTGGTTACTTGTCAGCTCTGCGCAGTAAAAAACTACGGTATCACCAATAGCGTGACGCTCACTTACTATACCGGAGGCAAGTAGGGGAGGGTCTGAGGGGTCATACCATCGAACGACGTGAAAAGGATGGCCGATGCGATCGCGGGCCTGCTGAATCAGGTGAGCTAGCTGCACAATGCTCTCAACAGCAGCCTGGTTTTGAGGTAAATGCAGCCCGCCCTGAGTGGCCTCGGCCCAGGTAAAGCTGCCATTAGGAATGATGGTAGCGGCTAGCTGTAGGTTCCCGGTTCCCCAGCGCTCAGGCCGTGGTGGCGGAAAGGCCGCTGGCGGCAACGGGGCGGCTGTAGCGCGACTGGCCGCTTCTAGCTGTCTGAGATCATCAAAAACAGACTGGACGGTGCTATTGCGGTTGTCCAAACTGCGCCATTGCTGCACTAGCTGCAGCAGTGCTTCGCGCTGGTGGGCCTGGGCCTGGTAGTGCTGCGGCACTTGTTGCATAAACTGTCGCAGGCCCTGATCGACTTGGACTGCTGCCTGAGTCAGCGCCTCAGTATCTTCGGCATTGAGCTTGAGATAGTCAGCACTCACCCCTAGCTTGGCTAAAGCGGCTGTACGAGAGTCGAGCTGGTGCCAGAGCCGAAAAGTTTCCGTCAGCGCTAAGCGGTAGGCTCCCTGACCGTGATAGCGATGTGGGACCTGTTGGGCAAAGGCGATCAAGGCGGGATCAAGGAGGGGAAGGGCAGCGGTTTCTGGCGCTGCTAGTAGCTGATTGATTGTCTCGGTTCTAGAGTTGAGTTGATACCAGAGCTGTACCAGCCTCAGCAGGGCTTCGCGCTGATGGGGATAGCCGCTATAGAGGGTAGGTACCTGCTGTCCAAACTGCATCAGGGCCGTATCTAGGCTCAAAACATCGGGTATGCCGCCCTGAACAGGGACGTTGAGAGTCGCGATCGCCGCTTCAAGGTTATTCAGTTTGCGCCAGATCCGCACCATTTCCAATAAAGCCTGCCGCTCAAAGCGCAGTCGATGATAGCGGGTCGGCAAAGTTGAAACAAAGCGCAGCAGGGCCTGTTCAAGCTGGCTGAGGGAAATATCGACACTGAGCTGCTCTAGTGCCTGGGCGGCCTGAGTTTTGTAAGCCGTCAAGAGTGCTTCTGGCTCAGTAGCTTCCAAACGGGCGGCTAGGGGATCGCTCTGCGCAGGGACATAGCCCTCTGCGACGGCTTGCACAAAGCGATCGCTGTAGTTCCCTTGCAGAATATTCCACAAGTCACGGCTACCCCATCCTTGGGCTGTTAAGCTATCGGTGAGGCTGCGGATCGTATTGGCTGCATAGCGCACCTGCTGCTCAAAAGTATTGACCTGATCAATTGCTATCCGGTTAGCGGGGGCAATGCCTAAGCCCGTTTCGCCCTCGGCTAGCTGTGGACTCTGGTGAGTTTGATATAGCGCCTGCAGGATGGGGGCATGGATACCTGCCCGCGCCGCTTCGACCTGATAGTAATTGTGGCGCTGTGGATCTGCAAACTGTGCCATAGCTGAGCCAACACATTCCCACGAGACAAACACCAAGATTATGACGTTAATCTCGCCCTCGCAGGCACTAGACTCCGATTCTTTTGCAAATCTTTTGCCGGGACTGAAGCTAATTGCCACCGATCTCGATGGCACGTTGACGCAGCAGGAGCAGTTTTCGCCCCTGTTGTTAGAAACGCTGCTACAGCTACAGGCTGCGGGTCTATTCGTTCTAATTGTGACAGGGCGATCGGCGGGCTGGGTGAGCGCTCTAGCGCATTATTTGCCGGTAGCGGGGGCGATCGCTGAAAATGGCGGCCTCTTTTTTACCAAAACGCAGGCTGAACCGAACGTTCTCGTCGAAGTTGCTGACTGGGACAGCCACCGCCAGACCCTAGCCCAGCTGTTTACGCAGCTACGGGCAGAACTGCCGCAGATTCGGGAGTCAGCCGATAACCGTTTTCGGCTGACCGACTGGACGTTTGATGTCGCGGGCCTGTCTGTGTCAGAGCTGGACTGGCTGCGACAAACCTGTGAGGCCGCAGGCTGGGGTTTTACCTACAGTACGGTGCAGTGTCATATTCGCCCGCTGCAGCAGGATAAGGCTCCGGCTTTGCGTAAGGTGCTGCAAACCCACTTTCCCGCGATTCCACCTGAAGCCGTGCTGACGGTGGGTGACAGTCCCAATGATGAAAGTCTATTTGACTCTTCGCTGTTTCCCAACGCTGTGGGCGTGGCAAACCTGGCCGACTACCGCGATCGCCTGCAGCACTTGCCTACCTACATGACCCAGGCGGCAGAAATCGCTGGCTTTAATGAACTGGCGGCCAGAATTCTAGCTGCTCGCCAGCATCGTTCCTAAGGACAGAGTTGGGCTGTTCACTGGGACGGCTCGCTGCGCCAGCAGTAATTTTAGGTTCCAGCCCAGATCAGCCGGAAGCGATCGCCATCAATACTCTCAAACTCTAAGCGATCGCGAAAGCCGCCAACGGAGTCGTTTTTACCAAGACCCGCTGGCCCCACCGCCGGATGAACTGCCGCCGCCAAAGGAGCCGCCGCTGCTAGAAGAGGAAGAACTAGACGAAGAAGAGCTGCTGCTGCGCTCTAGTCGGGGAATGGTCACCGTATAAGAATTGTGATGGCTGCAATTTTGGCAGTCCTCGGTCACAAGCGCCGTGCCGCTGGAGGAGTAGGTGGGGCTGCTGAGGGTGCGGCGGCTGGATGACAGGGTCTTAAAACGACAGTTAGGGCAGGTTTTGTGGTGGGAAAACAGGCTGTTGTAGCGATTGATATCGTGGGTCTGACAGGTAGGACATTGCCAAACGTCATAGTCTACCGATTTGAGATGTTCCTCTATGTTTTGGCCCTGGCTGAGGTATTGGTTATCAGTAGACTCGTCTAATCGCACCATCAAGGTGCCGCAGTCCCGGCAGCGACGATGCCGATGGCGCAAATATTTCCTGAGGCCCAAGAGAGAGGCACCTGTCCCCACGACCCCGCCGACTATCCAGCCCGCTCCCGGTTCAGAACTAGCCGGAACAGATGTCACCGCTGCGCTGGGAGGTGAGCTGTAGGCAGGAGCTGGGGCTGTGCCCTGAGAGAGCGGCTGCGCAGGCGTTGCTGTCTGTGGAGCTGTTGTTGCCTGAGTGAGGCGCTGAATGATGGCCTCCGTCCCCTGCCGAATACCGCCGCTATAGTCATTTTGTTTGAAGCGGGGCACTATCTGCTGGTCAATAATTGCTTTCATGGCTGAATCGAGAGTCGTACCGTAGCCTGATCCCACTTCAATTCTGACCTTGCGATCGCCTACAGCCACTAGAAGCAAAGCGCCATTGTTTTTCTCAGCATCCCCAATACCCCAGGTGTTGAAGAGACTGGTGGCAAAAGACTCAATGCTGAGATCGCCTGTGTTGTAATCCTGAATAGATTGAATAGTAACCACGGTGGCCTCAACGCCATGCTGGGCTTCCAGTTCCGCCAACGATTGGCGAACGCTAGCCGTATCTTCGGGGGTTAGCAGTTGAGCATAGTCATTGATGTAGTTATCGCTGGCAGTTGGATAGCTACTTTGAGCCAAGACAAGCTGCGGACTCAAGGACAGCAGAACGGTGGCGATCGCCGCTATGGTCGCTACTATCCCCTGTCGCATCCACCGAGTTAAAGCCTGGGGTCTGTTTATCAGCATGGGTGTAGGAGTATCATCTATACCATCGTTTAGATACACCTAGTAATACCCACATTTCAGACAGCGACCAAAAAAATCTCTCTTCCTCAGGGAAGAGAGATTTTGGCTAAATAAGCGTCAGGCTAGCGATCGCGGCCTGTTAGAGCAACTATTACCGCTAGAAACAACGAGACTAGGGGGTAACGTCGCTGAGGGCTTCTTCTACCCGCTGCTCAATCGACTCGGAAGCCTGAGAATTCTCAGGGCGATACATTTTCTCAGCGTCTGCGGCACCTTGAATCTCATTAGTGCCCTGGGCCGCATCGGACTGCACATCCTCTCTCGAACGGGGTTCACGCTTGAGGGCTTGCTCAGACTTCTCTTGCACTCCCTGAAGCTGATCTACGCCTTCATTAGGAGCGCTCTGACGACCGCCTAAAGCGGCTGCGGGAGACACGTAGGAAAGCATGAGTACCGCAGCGATCGCAAAGCTCAAGCACACCCGTACAACTTTTTTAGAAAAATTAAAACCTAGCAATTTCATACAAAGTTCCTCCAGAAACTATGTCTTTCAACAATAAAGGGACAGCACGAACCGATAAGCAGGGGTCTGCCAATGGCTGTATGACTAGAGTAGGCGTCTGTGTGTCCCGGAGTCTTTAATTTTGATTAATTTAACTGAGCTTAGAGATGACAAAAGCTGCCTGACCGGCGTCAGGCACCTAACGGCTGTAAAAAGCCAACCGAAGTTTTCTCCTACAGCCCCCGACTGCCTCAGCAATATCGGGCTGATCACTCATATAGGTCAGAGTCAAAGACCTTATTCTTTTATAGGTGAGCGATCGCCTAGTTTCATCTTCCAGAAGAACGAGCTGACTCGAAGAAAATCTTAGAGAAGCTCAATCTTCCGATAGAGGGTATTACAATACGGAATTCTGTAGCCAGCACAACGTTTTGAGCTAGGATTGTAAACAATCATCTAAAGTCCGACCGGAAAACCGGGGTTTATGGCAAGATAGCTTAGTAAACGGGCTGAGTTTGTTCTTTAGTCTTCTCCTTGCAAATCATTTAGGTAATAGCGATATGACGCTTCAACTTGGCGATACAGTCCCTAACTTTACCCAGCAGACTTCTGAGGGTGAAATCGATTTTTATGACTGGGCCGGTGATAGCTGGGTTGTGCTGTTTTCTCACCCAGCAGACTATACCCCTGTCTGCACCACTGAGCTAGGCGAAGTAGCCAAGCTTAAGTCTGAATTTGAAAAGCGTAATGCTAAGGTCATTGCCCTCAGCGTTGACGATGCCGACTCTCACAAAGGCTGGATCAGCGACATCAATGAGACGCAAAGCACCAACGTCAACTATCCGATCATTGCGGATGCTGACAAGAAAGTCTCTGACCTCTATGGCATGATCCACCCCAATGCCAATGCTAAGGTCACGGTGCGCACGGTATTCGTGATCGATCCGCAGCATAAGCTCCGCCTCACCATCACCTATCCCCCCAGCACCGGGCGGAATTTCCAGGAAATTCTGCGGGTGATTGATTCCCTCCAGCTCACGGATAACTACAGCGTAGCCACTCCTGTCAACTGGCAGGAAGGGGAAGATGTGGTGGTTTCTCCGGCAATTCCTACCGAAGAAGCTAAGCAGAAGTTTCCCAAGGGAGTTACTGAGGTCAAGCCTTACTTGCGTATGACGCCTCAGCCCAACAAGTAAGTTTTAAGTCGTCTGGGATACCGGGGTGCATTCTTTAGAATGCGCCCCTTTTTTTGGCTAGCCAGTAGGACACTTGAGCCAGTGTCTCTGCTGGAAATGATTTAGGGAATTCTCTGGTTAGAACTGTAGTGAAAGCCAGTATTCCGTCAAGCTTTGTTATGAGAAATCAGAGACAGTGTCCCCACTGCGACAGCACTCAGCTATTGCGAATTGGTGTGCGGGGAATCAGGAAATGTGCTAACTGTGGCTCCTTTGTGGACGTACGCCGCCGCTGGCTAGCAAATTGGCTCAAAGCGGGTTAGGCAAGGGCGTGGGGTTTCTAATGCGTTACCGATTGAAGCATAGCCTACTATTGGAGCACGGTATTGCCGTGCTCGTACTAGATCTGAGGAGGGGCGATCGCTCTCCGTTTTCTTACTGGGCGGAACAGGTAAAAATGGGGCACCGGAGCTGTAGGAAGGGTATGCCTAACAGCTCCGGTTGAACAGCATCGAAATTGCCTAGTCGAGGCGGCAGCGCTTGGTGAGGATGACCTTGACTTCACCGGGGCGGTCGGTGGGCATGGGCTTGCTCCAGGCGATCGCTTCGGCATAGCCCAGCACGTGCAATCGATGAATTTCCAGCCGCACGCAGGGCCAGGGGCCGTACATGAGGATGCGCACCTGATCGTCCGAATCAGATGTCTCATGAGCAGGCGGGGCGATCGCGCAGGATGGGCGATCGCCGCAATGATTTTCTTGAAACATGGAATTTTACTCCTTGAGTGAATTTGAGTCTGGGGCGGGAAGCCAGAAACCGAGCAGCGAGTAGCTGAAAGCGTCTAGGCACTTTCTATCGCTGGCGCTGTGAATCTCTGGGCTTCCCATCACCCAGCGCACAAAAACATAGCCACCCCGCAACTTTGAAGCGCAAAGCGAGGTGGCTAAGGGTAAAATCACCCCTAGAGCCATCCCGAACTGGCTGATAGTTTGGGGGCTTTAGCTCTCTAGGCGGTGGTGACAACACCTCTAGGGAGCGCTAGGTTTTTGAGTCTGTGTGAACGGCTGTAACGATTGCATCGCCACAGCTTAATGAGTGAGTTTAGAATATTGGGCGATCGGCGTCAATAGCGGTGCGAAGCTATGCATCTAAAGGGCTTCTCACGCCGCGTCCCCCTCGGTTGAGTACGTGAGTATAAAAGCCTGGTTTTGAGTAGAGGCTGCAACCTACTCTTGCACCGCTAGATGGGTGAGGAAGGCTTCTATTTCAGGAACACCCATCTCTTGGGGATGACGCTTGTCATGAAACAAGATGTAGCAGCGAATCCATTGCACATAGGTTTGTTCCGTGCGGTAGGAATAATGCTTCAAACGAATAGCCTCTCTAACCTGGTCGAGTAGCTTCTTAGGGCGAGGTTCTGCTGGCATGAGTAGACGCCTGAAAAGAGCTGATGAATAAACTCTAAGCAAGTTCAACCTGAAACCGGAGGGATGATTATACTGAATCATTCCACCTATTTACTCGTATGGGGATCTTAGGCGGACGTAATTCCACCTATCTACCCAAAACAGGATCTTAGGCGGACGTAATTCCACCTATTTACCCGTATGGGGATCTTAGGTGGAAACTTTCCCTCTAATAATAGTTAGGCAGCAAACCTCAAATCCACAAGGAGAATTGCCGTGGCATTGTTCCGAGACGGAATGAGATTCCGTTGGTCCCTTGGTCGAGTACCGTTTGAGATTCATGACGGTGACTTTCCCGCTAGGTCTGCAAACCGACAGACAGTCGAGCAGGCTATCAACTTTTGGAACAATAACTCTGTGGTTCAATTAATTCCGCGGAATGGTGAGGCCGAACACGTTGTCTTCCGTGGGCACACATCGTCCTGCCGTACGGCTGTGGGACGTCAGCGTGACGGAGTGGCACAGCTAATCCGTTGCAATGTGTCAGGAACCTTTCACTGGGGCAATGTGATGCACGAAATTGGTCACGCTCTTGGCCTCTATCATGAACATCAACGCTCTGATCGGGCCACTTTCGTAAATGTGACAGGAACGGGTGTGAACTACGACATTGAAAACGACGCATTGCTCATTGGACCGTATGACTGTGATTCCGTAATGCATTACGGCAACATTACTGGATCTATTTCGAATCAACTCGGCCAATGTGCCGGCATGGGGCAGCGAAATCACTTAAGCACAGGAGACTTGCGGGCCGCCGAGTTCATGTATGGAATCCGATCATCAGGATTCTTTGTACAGTCGGATTTCGGTACGCGCGGCAACTTTGAGGTTGTCACCGGTGCATCTGGGAATGGGATCGTCCATTATTACCGTGACAACGATGCGTCAGGAGTACCCTGGCATAGCGGCACTACACATTTCTCTGATTTGGGGAACGTCAATGATGTTTCATTAATTCAAGGCAACTTCGGTAACAACTTGGAGATCGTTGCACGATGCGGAAATCAACTCGTGCATTGCTATCGTGAGGGAGGCAGTAACTGGCAAAAGGGGCCAACCTTCGCTACAAATGCTGGGGGTACGCCCGGCTTTATTCAAGGACGCTATGGCACTCGCGGCAACTTTGAAGTTGTCGCACCTGCGTCCGGCAATGGGATTGTCCATTATTACCGTGACAACGATGCGTCAGGAGTACCCTGGCATAATGGCGGAACACATCTGACCAACCTAGGCGATGTTGATGATGTGTCGTTGATCCAAGGCAACTTTGGCAACAATCTCGAAATTGTCGCACGATGCGGAAATCAGCTCGTGCATTGCTATCGTGAGGAAGGCAGTAACTGGCAAAAAGGGCCAACCTTCGCTACAAATGCTGGGGGTACGCCCGGCTTTATTCAAGGGCGCTATGGCACTCGCGGCAACTTTGAAGTTGTCGCACCTGCGTCCGGCAATGGGATTGTCCATTATTACCGTGACAACGATGCGTCAGGAGTACCCTGGCATAATGGCGGAACACATCTGACCAACCTAGGCGATGTTGATGATGTGTCGTTGATCCAAGGCAACTTTGGCAACAATCTCGAAATTGTCGCACGATGCGGAAATCAACTCGTGCATTGTTACCGCGATAGATCAAACAAATGGAACGAGGGTCCGACGTTTGCAACCAACGCAGGCGACTAAGATTACACGCCCCGTGTAATGTTGTTTAACAGGTTGGTGAAGAGGAGTAAGTTTTTTGGGGTTCCGGCTTGGCAGCATGCCTAGCATAACGCAGTGCGATCGCGGATCTTGTAGGGTGCGTTGCTGAATAGCAAACGCACCATTTTGTCGAGCGTCTTAATATCAATCTTTGACCTGTATTCTCTCATGCCTGACTATCGAAGACCCGGAATTGCAGGCGGCACCTACTTCATCACCCAAGTCACCTATCAACGCCAGCCCTGGCTGTGTCGTGAGATTGGTCGTCATGCGCTACGGACAGCTATCAATCAGGTTAGAGAAACTCGCCCTTTTGCGATTGATGCCTTCGTGCTGTTACCCGAGCATTTCCACTGTCTTTGGACTTTACCTCAAAACGACAGCGACTTATCCACTCGTCTGCGTCTAATCAAAACTTATGTCACAAGGCATTATGGAACTCAGTTAAAACTTGATATGAATGTTTCAGATTCTCGCAGGAAGCGGAAGGAGCGCAATCTATGGCAGCGTCGATTTTGGGAACATTTGATTCGAGACGAAACCGATTTTGCTCAACACTGTGATTATATTCACTACAATCCAGTGCATGATCAATTGTGCCAAGTGCCAACAGAATGGCAATTTTCAAGTGTGCATCGATTGATTATTGAAGGGATTTATCCGCCAAATTGGGGTGAATGCCCAGTTGAGTTTGGGCTGGATGGACGATGGGAGTAATGGTGCGTTTGCTTGCCGCAACGCACACTACAGGATCCGCAATCGCATTCATCTTTTTCGTTATGCGGCTTGTCTGTCTATAGCAGCAGTAGTTCCCAGTATAATATGCACAGTTATTTTTTCTCATGTTGCTTTACGGACTACCAGTACATCATCGGTGACTGTCTGCTCAACCGCTCATAATCCTCAACAAAAGGAAAAAACTAGGGGATGCGTTGAGTAAATAGAGTTGTTGCAAAATATATGAACTAATGTTGGGAAATTTTATTCTTCAGTCAGTAATTTCATCACATTAGCAAGACTAGAATAATGCGTAGTTCATTCCATTCCCAATCATGAGCTTGCAACTCCTCATCCCCGAATCTATTTCCCTCACCTATGCCCGTCGTCAGTAACACCCCCCCGCTTTGAATCTGGCGATCGCAGGTCAACTTGATTTGATGCGTCAGCATTCAGTCAAATTTAGCTCCCACCTACTGTCTTGGATGAGTTACCGAAAGCGCTGGTTTAGAGAATAGTTGCGAAGATATTTTGACAAGGAGCAATCGTTGATATGGCAAAGCCGGAGAAAAGAGTCTATCTTTTGCGAGCCAGCGAAATAGCTGAGCAAGAAGCTACCTTTTCTCATCCGCTAAACTCTAATTCACAAATCAGCGGAACCCGACTAAGCCCCACAGTTGGACTCAAACGAGTAGGTGTAAGTCTTGCAAAAATACCTCCTGGGAAGGAATCATTTATTTACCATGCTCATCATCGAGAAGAAGAATGGATTTATATCATTTCTGGTCGCGGCATAGCAGAAATTGATGGTGAAGAGTTTGAAGTCGGGACCGGCGATTTTATGGGATTTCCAACACCATCAGTAGCCCATCATTTGCGGAATCCATATGATGAGCTGCTAATTTATTTAATGGGCGGAGAGAATCTTGATATTGAAATTGCAGACTTTCCTCGCTTAGGTAAGCGAATGCTTAGACTCGGGGAAGCTGTAGAAATTTATAATATGTCGGATGCCAAAAGCTTTGACTCAGCGAACGATGCTTAGTGATTTTGGGTTGGGGTGTAGCTCGCTTCTGGGAAGCTGTACGGAATAAAACCCAACAGCGGCAAGGATCTTGTTGGGTTACGCTTCGCTTTGGCGCAGCCATACCCAGAGCTAATCATCCCGCCTTATTTCATTCTGTCTCCGCTCGGAGCGCTCTAGCCTAGTCCACAGCAAAAAGGCGCAGCCAACGCCGCGCCTCTGACATTTCACAAAGTTTTAGCCCTTATGCAGGCGTCACTTCCGATCGCTTCTGCAACAGCCGCACAATAGACGACTTTTCTAGAAGCCCTAGCAGGCTGCGATCTTCACCGAGGACCACTAGCTCAGAAACTCGCTTCTCTTCAAACAGCTTCAGCACGTCTAGCAGAGGCTTGTCTGAGCCAACTTCTTCCACGCTTTCGATCGGCTGCAGGCGATCGCTCACGGTGACAGTCTCCCAATCTTCTCTGGGTACATCCTGCAGAGCAGACACGGCAATTGTGCCTATCAGTTGCTCAGACTCATTAACGACCAGATACTTGCGCCAGCGCTTGTCAGCGGTCAAAACGGCGTCGTCTGCAAACTGTCGTAGCGTAGTCGACTGCTGCACAATGGGGCTGTCAGCCGTAATGGCATCTGCCGCGGTAAGACCGTCTAGCTGTTCTTGCACTTCTGCAAACTGAGCCGAGCGATTAGCGTTTTGCAGCAGGAAGAAACCAATCAAAATTGTCCAGACGCTGCCAAACTGCGTTACGCCCAAAACCGAAAGTACGCCGATTACAATCGCTGTCCAGCCAAAAAACTGACCTACACGACTGGCAAAGCCCACACCTTTGTAGGGATTACCCGTAATTTTCCAGACCAGTGCCTTGAGCACGTTACCGCCGTCTAGAGGTAATCCGGGAATTAGGTTAAACAGAGCCAAAACTAGGTTCAGGTAAGCCAGCAGACTCAGAATTGCCTCGATTGGGCCGCTGGTAGGCAGCACGGTATTGATTGTGGTCAAAGCCACGAACAAAATCAGGCTAACCACTGGACCCGCGATCGCTACCCAAAATGCATTTCCGGGCGAGTCTGACTCTTTCTCTAGGGCTGCCAGTCCGCCAAAGAGAAACAGGGTGATGGAGCGCACCTTGATTCCCTGACGAATAGCCGCAAAGCTGTGGCCTAGCTCGTGTGCTAGCACCGAGGCAAACAGCAGTAGCGCCGCCACCAGTCCTAAAATCCAGGGGGCTAACCCGGTCAGGGTGTCAAACTCATAGGCTAGGCCGCTGCCATAGCTCCAGGTCACTAGAGCTAAGACAAAAAACCAAGATGTGTTGATGTAAAAGGGAATGCCGAACAAATTGCCCGCACGTATACCGCCGTTCATGGGCACCTCAAAGATACTACAGGGCGATCGCGCTCTGAGAACTAAGTCAGGTGCGATCTATGAGCCGAAGCCTAGCTTTTCAGCAGATTGGGCGATCGCGTCAGCGAACCGATTGAATCTTGTCGCGGTGCGTTAGGTCGCGCCGTGGCCTTACAGGGTTGATTAGCTATGGCTGCTTAACTCATTACAGTTTAGATCGTAACAAAATGTAAATTCATTCTCAGCTAGAGAACCGTTCCTTTCGGTTCGGATTTACTCCTCTATCGCTGGGCTGACACAATACCAATAGGCCCCATACTACTGCGATCGCCGTTCTAGCCAGCCCCGCATCTTGCCAGGGTTCAGCAGGCCGTAGGGATCTACTTGGGCTTTGAAATTGACCTGGGCTGGATTAATAGTTTTGCGACCGCCATCTTCCATGATGTAGGTGTGGGGGTTGGCGATAAATGCACCTTTGTCTTCGTGATAGCGGATAATTTCGTTCAGGCGTTTCTCGCTGGTGTAGCGGACTAGCTGTAGCGCCGCCGGAATCACTTTACCTTCGACCCGAAAGAATTCCAGATGCATCAGCACTTCGTCGCCAAAGTGGTTGATCATGTGCTCTACCAGCTTCAGCTCTGGATCATGGGGAAACAGGGTTTGCAGATAGGTAAAGTTGGGATCGACGCTGCGGGCGTGGAGAGTGGTGTGGTTCCAGGTAAACTCCGCGATCGCTGTGCCTTTACCCGTTTCAACAGCGCTCTTGCGGTAAGTAATTTCAGCCCCCCAGGCTTTGACCATTTCTTCAAACAGCTCTAGCGATGGCTCTGCCACCATCAGCAAAGCGGCATGTTTGCCCTCAGGTAAATAGGGCTGGAGCGCCTGAAAGTAGCTGGGGATGGGCCAAGCGTGAATGCTAATGAGTTTCTTGATTAAGCCGTCGGCATCTCCCAGGGCTTGACCAAACTTGGCAGCCGCCATCAGGTCATCAAAAGTAACAATCAGCTCTACCCAGGGATAAGCAGGCCCCAGCGGAATTTCTAGCTCGGTAATAATGCCATTGGTGCCGTAGGCGTGGAGCACCTGCTGTACGGCATCGCCCCGCAGGGCTAGCACGCGCGGTTCGTCTTCCATCGTTACCACCCGGACGGCATTGAGATTACCGCGATCGCGCAGTTGGCCGTAGGTAATTGAGCCAATGCCGCCGCTGCCGCCGCCAATAAAGCCACCAATCGTCGCGGTACGGTAGGTAGACGGATACATGCGAATTTCCCAGCCCGACTGCCGCGTCACCTTATCAATCGCAGACAGTTTAGCCCCGGCTTCTACACAGGCTACTCCTGGCTTCACCCACTTCACCTGATTCAGGCGGCTCAGATCCAGAATGACTCCCCCCGCCAGTGGAATGCACTGGCCGTAGTTGCCTGTCCCTGCGCCGCGCACCGTCACGGGCAGCTTCCTCTCCACGCAGGCTTTAGCCACCTGCAACACCTCTGCTTCTGACTTAGGCCGCACCACCAGATCAGCGGTTTTATCGGCAAGCTGCTCCTGCAGCACCGGGCTGAAATAGTAGTAATCCTTTGACAGTTTTTCAACCTGGGCGCGATCGCGAATAATTTCAATATCGCCAAGCGCGGCAGCGAGGGTATCCCAATTGGTTGTGGTCGTCATAGATTTTCGTAGAGGCGGGTTTTGATAGGGATTTTACAGGAATCCTAGGACATGGATTGTTTAACCCGTCCGCATAGGATTTCTAGGCCGCGATCGCCGCTGAGATGTGGGCCGACTCGGTCACGAAGCCGAAGATCTGATTCACGTTGTAAACAGTAGCCTGCATACAAAAGCTAGGGGAAGTTGTCGCCGTACAGTCCCGCAACAGAAGGCAGTCGTAGCCCAAAAAATTAGCGTCCTGCAGCGTGCAAAGCACGCACTGATCGGCATTCACTCCAGCAAACAAGAGCGTAGTCCGCCCCAGATTCTTAAGAATGCTATCAAGGGGCGTATCCCAAAATCCGCTCATGCGGTACTTATCGACTTTGATGTCTTCTGGCCGCTGTTCTAGCTCATCGACCACCGCCGCCGCCCAGCTATCCTTGGTCAGCACCTGTGCCTTATTTTTCGGTAAGGGATCGCCCAGTCCTACACCGTCGCCAGTGGGATTGTAAACGTGGCGCAGCCCAGCGCTGATATTCAGTAGGTCAGGGCGGTTGCCCCAGTTGACCCAAAGAATCGGTATCTGAGCCTGTCGTAGTTGGGGCAGCAGGGTTTGAAGGGGCGCGATCGCCTGGCGAGCGGGCGTCACGTCTACGCCAATATGAGCTAGCCAGCCGTCGGGGTGGCAAAAATCATTTTGCATATCCACCACGATGCAGGCCGTTTTGCTCAAGTCTACCTGCAGTTTCTTGGTCTGAGTCAGAAAGCTCACTATTCGCGGCGGCAGGGCCGGACGGGTAATATCAGCCATATCGGCATTGACCTGCCAGGCCGTAGGGGGGATTCCGAGTGTGCGTAATTCCGGTGTGTCTGACATGGTTGGGGCCGATCGCGTCGCTCAAATTCTACTCAAGCTCTGCCATCAAGTCATCAAGTTCGGCATAATCTGGCAGCGTGGTGTCGATGGCCTGACCCTTACGAATCACGATGCGATCGCTTTGAGGTCTAGCCAGTAGCTCATTGAACGTGCGAGCCTTGAAGACGATCAAATCAGCGCTTGAACCCGTTGCAATTCGGCCGCTGTCAGGCAGACCCATCAGCTCACCCGGCAGGCGAGTCACGGCTAAAGGCCAGTCTGCAAAAGGGCGATCGAGGTGGCCGATGCGAGCCGACTGGGTAAATACCTCCAAGGCATCATGGTCGCCATAGGCAAAGAAAGGATCGCGGCAGTTATCGCTGGCTAAAATTACTAGAATGCCGCGCTGCTTCAGCTCGTGCAGCAGGGTGACGCCGCGATAGCGAGGCATTCTCTGAGGCTGACGATCCTGCAGGTACAGATTGCACATAGGCAAGCTGATGATAGCGATTTCTGTCTCTTTTACCCAGTCCATCGTTGCGTTAGCCACAGCGGGCGCTTGCACGGACAGGCTACAGCAGTGGGCGCAGGTAACCTGAGCGCTAAAGCCATGTCGCTGCTTCGCCATAGCCACGTGGCGCAGGGTAATATCGTTGGGATCTAAGCTCTCGTCGGTATGCAGGTCAAGCGCTAAATTACGTTCTTGTGCCAGGCTAAATAAGCGATCGAGCTGATCGTCTAAGTCTGGTCCCATTTGCGTAACGCCGCCCAAAATGCCCCCCGCCTCAGCCATCAAGTCGGCTAGCTGCTCCCCTTGAGCGGTTTGGTAATAGTCTAAAGACACTAGGCAAACCCCTTCTAGCGCAATTCGTCCCTCCCACTCACGACGCAGCACCTGAAAAACTTCAACACTAGTGGCGGCCTGATCTCCAAAGGCGTCTAAATGAGTTCTAATGGCCTGGGTGCCGTGGGCATAGCTGCACTTAAGGCCGAAGTTCATACGGCGATAGAGATCTTCAGCGTCCCAGCGCTTTTCTCGATCTTTAGCGACGACTGCTAGGGCGCTGTCGAAGGTACCATCTGGGTTGGGCATTCGCTCCCAGATATGACCTTTATCTAGGTGGGTATGAGCATCCACGAAGCAGGGCCATATCAGACCTTTCTGTATATCGAGACCGACCGCTTCTGGCGGCAAAGGCTGACCTGCAGGCTGCAGACAGGTGATTTGGCCGCTGCTGATTTCGATATCTACCGCAACTAGGTCTTCAGCAACTGGGGGATGGCTGAGGTGAGGTAGCGGTGACCATTCGCGCCTGGAGTCTAGAAAAACGAGCGGAACGCGGGCGTTGAGCAGCCAATAGCGATCGCCCGCAGGCAGAGTAGCAAAAGAACTCAAGAATTCTAACCTTGTAACATGGGAATCCCCCTTATTCTGACAAAGTAATGGGGTAAACCGCTGATTTCGCTAAAAGTCAACGCCGCGTTTGAGATCGACGCCGCTTTCAGCATAGTGTTTATGGTTGAAGACCTCTGAGTGAACCCTAGCCAGCTCAAAATAGGCAGGTGGATTTTTGCAGCGGCCCGTGATGATTACTTCAGTATCTTTCGGCTTACGCAGCAGGGCCTGCACAATTGGTTCCTCTGGCAGCAGTTCTAGATCCACCGTAGGGTTTAGCTCATCGAGAATGATGGTTTTGTACATTCCAGAGGCGATCGCCGTATGGGCAATTTCCCAGCCCCGTTCGGCTTCTACATAGTCAATTTCCTGCTGCTGCCCCCGCCAGACAATCGCGTCGCGGCCACAGCGCTGGTGATCAACCAGGTCGGGATAGCTCTGACGCAGAGCCGCGATCGCCGCATCTTCGGTATAGCCCTGCCCGCCTTTGAGCCACTGCATGATCAGTACCCGGTGGGACTTGTCCTGACTGATCCCCCGTCCCAGTGCCTGCAGCGCCTTACCCAGGGCACTGGTAGACTTTCCCTTGCCGCTGCCCGTGTAGATCTCAATGCCGTCAATGCCTTGAAAATGAGTGTCCAGATGGGCATGGGGCCGCATTTCCGAATGTAGATTGGCAATTTCTAGCAGCGGCTGGGGGGCACCGCGCCCGGTGGCGATAATTTCTAAATGCTCTGGCTTGTTCTTCAGCGTTTTAACCACCTCATGAATCGGCAGCAAACCTAAATCTAAAACTGGATTTAGCTCATCTAAGACAACAACGGAGTACAGACCAGAGGCGATCGCTCCCTTAGCCACGTCCCAGCCTCGCTGCGCCTCTTGCTTGTCAAAGCGGGTAATTTCTTCCGGGCCAAAAAACTCAGCCCGTCCAGTGCGCACCTGATCAATTAGGTGCGGAAAGCCTCGCTGCAAAGCTTCAATTGCGGCATCTTCGTCATAGGTACGCCCCGGCCCCTTGAGAAATCGCAGCAGCAGCACCCGGCTCTCCATGAAAGTCTGAATGCCTAGTCCAATTGAGCGCAGCACTACCCCCAGCGCCACCTGGGACTTACCCTTTCCCTCTCCGTCATAGACATGAATTTGCCCGACTAGGCGCTCATTATGGCGCTGAGCGGTGCGAATGCCAATGCCAGCCCGTGTCATTTGCGGTTCCCGTTGATGGCCCAGATGAGCATTTTAGCGAAACCGGAGGTCAATTATGGACAAAACGGGATACTCTTGTAGCCAGATCTCTGCTATGGCGCTCGAACCTATGGAGTCTGTTTTTCCAATCAGAGCCATTATTTTTCAGTGTTTGTTTCTGCTGGTGGCGATCGCGCTGGAGGCCAGCGTTCTCAGGCAGAAGCTAAGGCTGGGCTATCGCACCAGTATTGAGTATGCAACGACCATCAATTTGCTGTCAGCCAGTTTGGGATGGTTTACCTTTTTGGCTCTAGAGCCGCTGCTGCCGCCGGAACTCAGAACTCAAATCCTAAGTTTTGTTCTCTTTGATCAATTTTTTATTAATCCAGAACAAAATATCGGCCTGTTTTTTATTGCCGCTGGTTTTCTCACTTTCTTTCTAACGTTTGGCGTCAAACTGCAGGGACTCGACTGGCTGCAGCGCATATTAGACGCTAAGACGGAAACGAAAGAAAAGCCCGCTGCCACCCGCCAAGAACGCTATCAGCGAGCCAGACGGGGCGGACTCGGTTTTGAGGCCCCTTCTCAGCAGTCCATTGCCGTGCTGCAGGCTAATGCCCTTAGTTTCAGCGCTATCTTTCTCTTACTGCTGTTGCAGGCAGTGTTTGAAATCAACTAAATTTGTTGCCATCATCGGCTTTGTGGAAACGCCTATGCAGTCGTTTGACCAAATTACCCGAGTTTTTAGACCGCCTACCTTAGTTTCTTGGCAAACGATTTTTTTGATCGGGTTGGTCAGCTTACTGCTGGCGATCGCCGTTATTCAGTTAGGCATTAACGAATCTACCGCCAATCTCGTCATCACAGTTGGCTGGTTGCTAACGACGATTGGCGGCGGTTGGGGTTTGCTCACAGCCCTATCCGTCACAGAATACAATTCGTGGCAAACGATACTGATGTTGAGCCTGTTCTCTTGGCTGACCTCTTTACTGGCTGAGCTGGTGAATGCCAATGCCCTGACGATTAACCTACTCAGTTCTTTCGGTTGGATTTTTCTAATTATTGGGACTGGCTGGGGACTATCTGTTAACGATGTAGAGCTGTTCGGAATGCCGCTGAGTCCCTGGGCTAGTGGTGCTCTGCTGTGCGCCTTTGTTTTTAGCCCTTGGGCCAATGACGGTAATTTGACGCCTGCGATCGTGACTTGGCCAATCGTCTCAGCTGCGATCGCTATTGTGCCTAACGTGCTGCGCTGGAACTTTACTTTCAAAAAGCCTGCTATTTCTACGCGACAGCAGTTAGCCCTACTTTTTGTTTTTAGCCTGCTGCTGAGCGGCTGGCTACAGTTCTATTTTCGGGTACAGCGGTGGTTAGAGGAGTATCCCACCCTGTTAGTCAGCGACTTTAGCAACAGCAACTTCGTCTATCGGCTGCCGTCTGACCGAGAGCGTTTACCGCAGGGAATTCCACTTTTAGTCGCGGCTGAAGCAGAAGTCGAACAGCAGCTTAACGGTCTGCCTTGGCCACGGGTTGAGCGCTGGCTGCTCAATATTGAAGATCAGCTCATCCCGATTGAACAGGCTGCTAAAAATCGCTTAGAAGCACCCGCAGAGCGCGATCTTTGGCGGTTACGGGCACCGCGTCCCTATGAAACGCCCGTAGGATACGAGCTACGTCTACAGTCAATCTGGCTAGGACCCACGTCTACAGGAAATGGTTTTTATCTAGAAAAAACCTGCGCGGTTAACAGGCAGTTGCCGCCAGCCACCCCAACGGATGAAAACGCAGAGCAAAGCACTCCCTCTCCGCCGCCAACGCCGCTGGCGGTTGTAGACTGCGAGCTAGCTACCGATTTCGTAGAGGGATTACCTTAATGTACAGCCTGTAGGGATACACTTTAGAACGGTTGGTGTCTTGCTGCTAGGAGGCGATCTTTGAGCTTTGTCAGAACCTGGGTGATTGCCAGCAATGTCTTTTTAGAAGTCATCCGCGATCGCGTGCTATATCTCATTGCCCTGTTTGCGCTGCTGATGTTAGCGGCTTCGCTGCTGCTGCCAGAAGTAGCCGCCGGGACTGAGGATAAAATTACGCTGGATCTAGGGCTGGCCGGTATCAGCCTGTTGGGACTGGTTGTCGCTATTTTCGTCGGTACGGGACTGATCAATAAAGAAATCGAAAAGCGTACAGTCTTGGTGCTCATTTCTAAACCTGTCAGCCGGACGGAGTTTATTCTGGGCAAGCATCTGGGCCTATCAGCCGTTATCGCGGTGCTCATTGGCCTGCTCTCAGCTATTTTCTTCGGCGTGCTCACCCTAAATGGGATTGAGTACCCCCTAGAGAGTATTCTGTTGGCAATTCTGTTTACGTTTCTAGAGATGGTGCTGCTCACTGCAGTCGCGCTGCTGTTCGGCGTCTTTACCAGTTCGCTTCTGGCAACCCTTTTGGCCTTTGCGGTCTACCTCATGGGACATCTCAGTCAGGATATTGTAGAGCTAGGGCAACTGAGCGAAAATCCTGCTATCCAGCGTGTGACGAACGGTCTCTATCTAATCTTGCCTGATCTAGAGCGGCTAAATCTGCGTAACGAAGCCATCTATGGGATGCAGCTTTTGCCAGAGCCGCTGGCGCTGGCAAGTCACGTGCTATATGCCTTGCTGTACACGGTGCTGCTTTTGGCGATCGCTACGCTCGTTTTTTCGCGGCGGCAGTTTTAACTGTCAAAGCAGGCTTGTCCGTCTCTTCAAGACATTGCCCGTAAATAATAGTTATTGATTTGGAAAAACAAAGAACGGAGAGGGAGGGATTCGAACCCTCGATAGGTGTGACCCTATAACAGATTTCGAGTCTGCCGCATTCAACCGCTCTGCCACCTCTCCCCGCGATCCAAGTTATTTTAGCGTTGATTGCCTATAAATAGCGATCGCCCTCAAAATCACTTTAAAGTCCTGGGGACTAGCTATTCTAGGGCGATCGCGTCCCTGCCTTGAGCTAAAGCCGCTTGAAAGCCTAGCTCCGGTGTCCATTGAATCGCGCCGTCCCGCCCGGTCCAAAAGGTTTTAATCCCGCGATCGCGAAGCTGCTCAATCACCGCTTCGTCTAGATTTTGGCCTGAATAAATGGCGACTTCTGGCTGAACAGCATCGAGCAGGCTAGCTTCTAAGCGATCGCCCGTCCACCAAATCACCTGGCTGCGCAGCACTTCTCCAGCGTTCGTTAGCTGCTGCTGAGCCTCAGCAGGTAGTTGTCCGACCGCTAGCCAAGCTTGCCCCTGAAACGTCAGCCGCAAAATGGGAAATTGGGTTCCTAGGCTCTGGACTTCAACGATCGCTAGCTCGGTGGTTTGACCGACTGGCAATAGTTGGGCTTTGAGCTTTTGAGATTCAAAATTGACTGCCGCAAACAGTTTTTGAATGGATACTTGCTGCTGAACTCTGGCCCAGTTTTCGATAGTTTCTGGCCTGTTGTCGAGTACGATCCCTGCCTGTAGCTGATTGACGCCTGCCTGTTTTAGAAATGGCAAGACTGTATAACTAGCGGTTTTAGCATCACCATCACTGATGAGCACAGCCTGACGAGCTTGCTGCATCACCAGAGCAGACTGCTGGGCCGCTGACAGCACCGTGATCTGTCGCAGTGTTGCTCCGCTAGACCAAGCCGGAAAAATGACCAAGCCACAGGCGATCGCCCCCACTAGCCACTGTCGCCCTCTCAGCCAAGGCTGCAGCCAACCAAGCATGAACAGGCTATAGAGTCCCACCACCTGCAAAGTTGAAACCTGGGCAATCGCGATCGCGCTGCCGAGCTGTTGATTGGAAAAGGTTGCTAAAGCAATGAGCAGATAAATCGGATAGTAAAGCAGCCAGGCGATCGCGCTGCCCCCCGTCTGCCAAACTAGAGCAACGATGCCTGAGAATATGCCGCCTAAACTGATGAGAGTGACTAGCGGCGTGGCGACCACATTGAGCAAAAGGCTATAGGTCGGTAGCGTATTGAAGTAATAGAGCTGTAGAGGCGCTGTCCATAGACTTGCGGCTATAGGAACCGCTATTAGCATGGCAATAGAGTTGGGCAACCAGTCTAGCCAACGGCTCAGCGGCTGGGCTGTCACAATCAGGCCAAATGTGGCTGCTACGCTCAGCTCAAAACCGATATCCCAGATCCAGGTAGGTTGCCACAAGAGCAAGCCCGTTACAGCCACAAGCAAACAGCCTAGGGGGTGTACTTTACGCTCAGTTGCTAAACCTACCAGCGCGCCTGCTCCCATCAAGGCTGCCCGCATGACGCTGGGCTGGATGCCAGTCAGGCAAACATAGCCAAACAGAGCGATCGCGCCGCTGATGACCTGAGTAAGACCAGTTCGCGATCGCGTCAGGCTCAGTACCAGCCCTAGCACTAGCGATACGTGAAAGCCAGAGGCTGCTAGCGTATGGGCCAAACCCGCCTGCATAAAAGTATCTTGCACATCAAAGGGTAAATCTACGGCTTTGCGCCCCAGGGACATAGCGCTCATTAGCGGCCCTGCCGGACTCCCCAAATATCGTGCCTGGGCCTGCACAATTCGCTGCCGCAACAGCCAAAGTCCCCAGCCCGCTTTTGCAGCAGGCTCTAGCTCGTCTGCTACAAATCCAGCAAAACAGCCTTTACTGGCCAGATACTGCTGAAAATCAAAGCCATTGGGATTTTGAGCTGCCTGAGGGGCATAAAGCCGACCTGACATCAAAACCTGCTGACCTGGGCGCAGTCCAGTAATCTGTAGCTTAGGTGCCGTAACGTATAGCTTGCCAGTCAAAGCCAGAGCGCGAGTGCCGCCGGTTTCTCGCACTGAGCGGACGTTGACCCAAAGCTGGCCCTTGTCGCTGCGGTTGAGCCGAGGAGACTGGGCGATCGCTCCGCGTACTGTTAAAGTCGGCTGCGCTCCTTGCTCGCCCAGGAGCTGGCTGATATCAGTGCTGGTAGGCTGAGGTGTGCGGTAGCTGCAGTAGCCCGCCGCCACCAGTCCCACTAATCCGGCTATTATCCACCCGGACTTAGTTGGCCCTTGATACCAGCGGCGCGGCAAACTAGCTGCCAACCCCAAACCTACTAAAACCAGTCCATAACCGCCGAGCGGTAGTCCTAAAAAGCTGGTAGAGTCTGACCATAAAATTGGTAAGCCCGATGCCAGCAAACCTAAAACATAGGCTAAGCAAACAATCAGGCCAGTCATTGGCGTCATCTTAGGCTAGTTCCTCTAGGCACCCACCCTAGCTAGCCCATTCAGTTGTCAGAATTATCGAAAAAAAAGCCCTGCGGCTGCAGAGCTGGAAAAATGCTGTTTCGGTTCAGCTAACTCAGAAGACTTAAATAGATAGCCCCAGTCTCAGTCCCAAAAAGGCATGAATAAACATGAGCGCGATCGCTACCGTACCGAGATAAGCATGCGCTGTTCGTAAAGCTGCCTGATTCCCGCCAAACTTAGTAGCGGAAATGAAACCATTTGTTGCCAACAAACCCACCACGACTGACCCTGTCCAAAAATGCGGACTTTCTAAAATGGGCTGTTCTTGCATAACTAGCGATAGCACTCCCCCTGTATAGCCCAGCGCAATGAAGGTAAATAGCCAGGGAGCTAACTTTCGGTGATTAGACTTATTCTCTACCGCAACTTCCTTGTCTGCTGCAGTACGTCCCCGCCAGCCAGCCCAGGCTACAAAAGTGCCCATGACAAAAATAACAATTCCCATCATCAGGGGATGACCCCAGTGGACGATAGGCTCAGGCATACCAAAATTGCGGAACCAGCCCGCAATTGGTTCTAAAGATGCTCTCAAATTAGAAACCATGACAACTCCACCAATCAAGTTCACGCTTACATTTCCTAACAGGCCATCAATAGCAGAGGCTGTCACCTGTGCTGTTTTGAACAGACAGCCTTCTTAAACAACTAGCTGTAGACACTGCGCTCAAGCAGCCTGGACTGATACATTTTCTGATAACAGCGGAAAACCCATAGCTTCACGCTGCTCCAAGTAAAGATGCGCCACTTGCCTTGCTAAAGCCCGCACCTGACGAATATACCGGGTGCGCTCTGTGACCGAAATGACGCCGCGAGCATCTAGCAGATTAAAAGTATGGGAGCACTTTAGGACGTAGTCGTAGCCAGGGAGTACCAGCTTTTTCTCCATTAGCTGCTCAGCTTCCTTGCGATAGAGATCAAACAGCATGAATAAAAGCTCTGGATTTGAGGCATCGAAGTTGTAGGCCGAATGCTCAATCTCTCCCTGCATGTGGACATCGCCATAGGTGATCTGGTCGTTCCACTGAATTTTGGCGATCGCGTCTACTTCCTGTAAATACATCGTCAAACGCTCTAATCCGTAGGTCAGCTCAATTGAAACCGGATCGCAGTCAATCCCACCGCACTGCTGAAAATAGGTGAACTGGGTAATCTCCATCCCATCGAGCCAGACTTCCCAGCCCACACCCCAAGCTCCTACAGCTGCATCCTCCCAGTTATCTTCGACAAAACGAATGTCGTGATCCTCAGGCCGGATACCTAAAGCTTGCAAAGACGCCAGATAGGTTTCTTGAATGTTGCTAGGGGATGGCTTAATCAGAACCTGATACTGATAGTAGTGCTGGTAACGATTGGGATTTTCTCCATAGCGGCCATCCGAAGGTCGTCGGCAAGGCTCTACATAAGCCACTGACCAAGGCTCAGGCCCGATCGCCCGCAAGAACGTATGCGGACTCTTAGTCCCAGCCCCTTTCTCCGTATCATAGGGCTGCACAATCAAACAGCCACGCTCAGCCCAGAACTGATGCAGCGTAGCAATAACCGACTGAAAGTTCACTCGCTTCTCCCTCGAACAGATATCTTGCCTGACTATAGCTAAAACCTTGTCTCCTCGGAAGAAGAGACACCTTGGCAGCCTGCAGCATCGATCACTCGCCTTCTTCTCTCGATTCGCTCTGACTTAATTGCTCAGCCTGCGCTAATCAATCGAATTGCTGCCGCCTTCTTCCTAACATTTAGAACAGCAAAGCCTTGCAATATGAGGTTTTCAAGTCTTTTTTCAAAAAAGCAGACTTTTTTGTTGACAGTGCTGTGTCGGTTGGCTATATTAGTAAAGCGCCTGAAGGGGGGACACGGAAGTGAAGTCCTGGAGGGCGAGCCGGACCTAGACAGTTAAATAGTTTGAAAGCCAAAGACGAATTAAACGTCCTGTTCAATTTTGATAGAACTGAGGCTAAATTGGTAAGACTGTAACACGAGAGTGGGTAGTTTGCCAAGGGAGCCG
>NZ_JASATW010000032.1:0-56925 GCF_030405905.1 Sphaerothrix gracilis Ecp01 | reverse complement strand
GTTTAAGGCGTCTCAGGCGCAACCTGTTCTATCTATAATAAACATGTTCAAATGTATAAATTTGTATAACATGTTTTATACGCGCAAACGCCTCTAAATAATACAAGTTGTTTACGCACAAGCAACTTGTATTAAAATTGCCCATTCAATGAGAAGAGAACATGTTAATACGATCGCTGAAAGGTAAGCGAACATAGGGCGATCGCCTATAACGTCTCCATAACGTCTTTGTAATAAGTAAGCTGGCTCTTTGTTTGATAAAAGATAAGCGATCGCTAGCTGTTCTTGAGACACGAGCGTAGTATCGCTCTGAGAACCTACTCAAAAGCGCTAAACGGCAATATCTCTGTCGAATATCTTCAAGTGCGATCGCCCAAAGGAATAAAGAGCTAGGGTTCAGAGCATTAGCCAGCTTAGATCACCGAGAGTTAGGAAGATCCCACTTAGCCTGATATTGGACAGTAGTATAAGAAGCTGGCACATTTGCTCTGATGCAGCGCTAGTCAATCAGAGCGTTACACTAAAACCATTCCCGTAACCTTTATCCTTTAACGAGGTCGCCAGTTGCTATGACTCAAGCGATCGCTCAGCCTCTCAGCTTTCTAGATTTTCTAGAAGCTTGTCCTGATGATGGTAAACGCTATGAACTGGTCAATGGTCAGCTTGTTCAACTGATGGCAACCCGCGCCCACGATGATGTTGCGGACTTTATCTACGATGCGTTTCGCGAGCAGGTTAAGCACAGCCAGCTTAACTATAAAATCAGCCGCTTTGCCTCTGTGAAAACAACTCGCGATGATGGTTTAGTCCAAGGGCGAACGCCAGATGTAAGCGTGATCGATAAGGATCTGTGGACGTCTGACCCGAAGGCGTATGCAGCTTTAGAAGAACCGATTCAACTAGCGGTTGAAGTCAGCTCAACCAACTGGCGCGATGATTATCTCTACAAGCTGGCCGAGTATGAAGCGCTCGGCATTCTGGAATACTGGATTGTGGACTATCTGGCGATTGGCGCAGCTCGCTATATTGGTTCTCCCAAGACGCCTACGATTTCCATCTATACGCTTGAAAATGAAGAATATCAGCTGCAGCAGTTTTGCGGCAGCGATCGCTTGGTGTCTCAAACTTTCCCCGCGCTAACCTTGACAGCGGCAGAGATTGTTGGAGCGGCGGGAGCGTAGGCAGGCGATCGCATCAATTCAGCCAGCAGGCTGGTTACTATTAGAACAGAGCATTGAGTTTACTAGACTCTGCAGGTACTCCCCTCATGATTACGCTTCAGCTTCAACAATTGGATGTTCCTTCAGGTCAACGGCTGCTCATTCGCAATTTAGACTGGCCGCAATTTGAGCGTATTTTAGAAGAACTGGGTGAAACCCGCGCCTCGCGGATTGCCTACAGTCACGGCACGTTAGAAATCAGAATGCCTTCTCCAGAGCACGAAGTTGATAAAGAGCTATTGGGCGATCTGGTTAAGATTTTGCTAGATGAGCTAGAAATTGACTGTGAGTGTTTTGGCTCCACCACCTTTCAGCAAGCCGCTATGGAGAGCGGCATTGAACCTGATCAGTGCTTTTATATTCAGCATCAGGCGCAAATGCGCGGCAAGCGGCGTGTTGACCTGAGCATTGATCCGCCGCCAGATCTAGCTATCGAAGTAGATGTTACTTCCAAAACTCAGCTTGATGCTTATGTAGCACTGGGCGTGCCTGAACTCTGGCGCTATGAGAAAAATCGGCTGAACATCTACACGCTGCAGGCCGGAGAATATCAATTAGCCATTACCAGCCCGACCTTCCCAGCCCTGCCCATTCTGGAGCTGGTCGCGGAAGTCTTTGAGCAGAGCCTTCAGAGCGGTAGAAGCCCTGCTTTGCGAGCTTTCCGCAAGAAGATTCTCCAAATGATTGATTGAACGGCTCTGCCGAATACAAGGTTATGAACCAACCATCATCTGTACCCCCCATGAACCCTGGGACGCAGGAACTTTGAAGCGACCCTATCGCGGCGGAAGTACGGCAGCTAGAGCGCTTTAGATAAATTGCTACCAGCAAAGTATCTAAACCGTATTTTGAAAGTATTTCAGCCGCGAGGCCGATCATGCCCAACAAAATAATCCCGCCGATCATGCCTCCTGGTCCCAGCAGGGCTAGAGCGGCTGTAATCGCGGCGGCTCCGGTTAATCCAGTCGTTGCCATCATAATGAGCAGAACAATGACTGGCAAACCAAGCCCTGCAGCTTTGTGTACAAACTCATCCATCTTATAAAACCTCCGGTAGGGATAGGCGATCGCACCTGCACTGCCACACTTCGTTGACCCTATTGGGCTAGAAAAATCTTGCTCTATCACCGCAAAGACTGCCATCAAATGCATACTGCCAGGAGAAGCTACAGCAACCTTGATAGGCCAAACCAGAGCAGTCGTCGCCAACGGCATAGCAGGCTGTTAGTACATCTGTAGAAACAAAGACCACTGGCGTATCAAAAAACGCCGTTGCTTCAGGATCTTGGGCCGGATAATCCTGCTCTGTCCACATCAATAAAAACCACGAGCGCTTGTCCTCAGCCACCCAGGTTTCATAAGTGATGCCAGCACTGTCACCTGAAGTTTTCATAGCGAAGCCAGCAGCTTCCAAACCAGAGATAGATTGGGCAATCGCGGCTGTGTTGTGGGTAGTGTTAGTTTCTAGCTGACGAGTGGCCGCCTGCATTGAACCTGTTAAGGCTAAAGCGATCGCAGAAGAAAGCAGCGGAATAGCAGTTCGCATCGTAGCAAGATATATGAGATTGATCTCTGTATGCCCATTTCTTGCGTAAATACGACGATTTTGATTTGACGTGAATTGATTTTTTGCCAAAAGTAAAGGTGTTCTAATGCTCTAGCTGTGACAGAGATACAACAGCTACGCGATTGCTACACGGCGTTGTTTGGTTATGATCTGCAAGCGCTATACCAAGTTTTGAAAGCACAGGAGCAAAGCAGCGATCGCCGCACTGCAAAGTATCTCTAACGCTCTCACCACTTGCCTCCGCGAGATCGCAGCTTCGGCTTGCTCAACGGTGGCCTGAACACGGGCGATCACGGCGGCGTCTTCAAGGTAGCTGGGGTAGAGCGGCTGAGTGGCCGGTGGCAGCGGGGCGCTGATGGTGGAGGTTTGCAGCCGTTCGAGAAGGAAGCAAACAGTCTTTTATCGACAATGAAACGAGTGGGAATGAGAGACAATAGAAGCACAGGGCGATCGCACTATTGAGCTTTGGCTTAGTCTCTAGGCGATCGCAAATGCAAAGCTTACAAGCCTTGTTGGGAGTTATCTCCATGACTTACACGCAAGCTAAAACTCTTTCTTTTGAAGCGTTCATTGCTCACTATGGTGATGACTCTCGCTACGAACTGATCGATGGAGAACTCCGAGACATGGAACCGACCGGGCCACATGAAGCCGTTGCAGGCAAAGTCGCAGGCTGGCTCTATTCTGAAATTCTCCGACTCAATCTCCCTTGGTTCATTCCTAAAAACTGTCTGATTAAACCGCCTGCGGCTGAAGCAACCGCTCTCAGGCCCGATGTGATTATTCTCGATGAAGACAAACTTCCTCAAGAACCACTCTGGCATCGCGAGCCCATCATCACCAATGGCAGCACCATCAAGCTAGTTGTTGAAGTGATTAGCTCTAACTGGCAAGATGACTATGCTCGCAAAGTTGAAGAATACGCACTGCTCGGCATTCCTGAATACTGGCTTGTCGATTTTCGTGGCCTGGGTGGAACCGCTTTTATTGGTAAGCCCAAACAACCTACTTTCACGCTCTGTCATCTCAACGGGGATGAGTATCAGCAGCGGCAGTACAGATTGAAACAATCTATCGCTTCACCGCTATTCCCTGAATTGAAACTCGCCTTGGACGATGTGCTCCCTCGATAGTGCCTAGCCTCAAAATAAAGGCGATTGCGGGCTGTTTCCGTAACAACACAGCATCGTCTGGCACTAGAAAATTTCACTCGTGACACGCCTCAACAGCGATCGCTGACATGACTTATAGGTCAGCGATTGAGCAAAAGAAGGCTCAGGAACTGCCGGAGAGCGATCGCCTATCCCTACAAAAAAGCTCCAGCGATCGCTGGAGCCGGAGGAGGAAGGGTTTGATCTGACCAAGCTAAAAATTTAATGGCTGTAGCGAACACCGCGATAGGTTAGCTCTACCGGCTGTCGCCGCTGCAGGGTCTGCACTTGGCGAATGGTGAAGTGATGACCTAGAAAGATACCGGGCTGCTCTGAAACAGTGGTTTCTAAGCTGGGGGCTGTTGTTTGGTAGCTTTGACCGCGATACTTCAATTGCATGATTTCAACTCCTAGAATGGGGGACTTGTTTGAGGTGTTCTGTTTCACCTGTTTAGAACTTCAGGGTCGGCTCCGCCTTTTACCATCGTTTCCCTGTGACATTGAGCAGATAAGCGTGTGTTTCTGGTTACTTGGGGTCATGACTTAGCGCACATCGCTGATTGAACTGGGCAAAGCCGCGATCGCCTCTCTACCCTCACAAAAAAAGCCCTAGCCATAGAGACTAGAGCCTTGATGCGGCGATGATTGAGACAAGGAGCCGCGCATCAAGCTGGTTAGAGACGAAAAAGCCCCCGCTGTTGAGTCGCTGGGGGCTTTTCTCTGGTGGGCGCGGCGTGTGACTCGAACGCTAGCCGATGAAAGGCTTAAATGGCTTTGTTGTTCAGGTGGTCGCGGCGCAGCTGGTCAAACTTGGTTTCTTCCTTATTGTCCAAGTGCTCAGAACGCAGCTGGTCGAACTTATCAGTGGACTTGCTCAGGTTCTCACGACGCAGGCGGTCGAACTTGGAGAAGTCTTCTTTGTTGTTCAGGTGGTCGCGGCGCAGCTGGTCAAACTTGGTTTCTTCTTTGTTGTCTAAGTGTTCAGAGCGCAGCTGATCGAACTTATCCGAGGACTTGTTATCGAGATGCTCTTGGCGGGCCTGGTCAATGCGGCTGGCTGATTCGGCGGTGATGGCCTGGGCCGGAGAGATAGCTGCGGCAGAGAGGGCAAGAGAGAAGATAGCGAAGGTGATGCGTTTCATGATTTAGCTCCTTAGTTTGCGTTTTTGACTTCAATCATCTTGAGTCCTACTATGCAGGCTCTCTCTGAGACTTCTCTGACTCCAACCTGAGAATGACTTAATGGCTAACTGAGAAGTCTGAGAGTAAGCTGACTGGCGGCTCATGTGTCTAAAGGTAGGCAGCAATAGGGCAGATTTCGGGTAGCTCAACGGCTGCTTCGGGCGATCGCCGCTGTAAAAGTAATTCGTAATGGCAGTACTCTTTGGGCTTAGTAGGGCTCTAAGCCTCTATCCTGATAAACACTACTGAGGTCTCAATCACTTTCTGCTCTGGTCTATGGCTAACGACATCATTCGCGATTTCCTGATTCAGGCCGGTCGCTTTCCTTTGCTCAAGCCCCATGAGGAAATTGAGCTGGCTAGGCAGGTGCAGCAAGGCTCTCAGCAGGCTAAACGCCGCATGATTGAGGCCAATCTCAGGCTGGTCGTCAGTATCGCTAAGCAATATACGGAGCGCAACTTACCCCTTGAAGATTTGATTCAGGAAGGGACGCTCGGTCTTGCCCGCGCGGTCGAGAAGTTTGACCCTGATAAAGGGTTCAAGTTCTCGACCTACGCTTACTGGTGGATCCGCCAAGGGATTACCCGCGCTCTCTCGCAAACCAGCACGACGATTCGATTACCGATTCATGTGCGCGAAAAGCAGAGCAAGGCCAAGCGGCTTTACCGCGATTTCTCCCAGCAGCAGGGCCGGGTGCCGACAACAGCTGAATTTGCCCAACTGCTGACCTCAATCGGCTGGTCTTTTGATGAGTGGCAGCAAGCTCAGCAGCTTCACCGCACTGCTAGTCTCAATATGCGAGTGGGCGATAGTGACAATAATGAACTAGGCCACCTCATTGCTGATGATGCTGATGTGATGGCGACCTTGGAGGCTTGGGATCGCCCTCGGCAGATTCAAAGTCTTTTTCAGGCGGCTGACCTCTCTGAGCGAGAGCGGACTATCGTTATGCTCAGATATGGACAGGAACTGAGCTTCCAAGATATCAGTCAGCGTTTTCAGCTCAGCCGTGAGCGGGTTCGGCAAATCTGTAACCGCTCTATTCAACGTATTCAGGAAGCTCACAGCGCAGAATTGAGCTCTAGTTAGCTAAAGGTGCTAGCTAACTAAAGTAGCTTTCTGGCCATTCATATGCCCCATAGGCGTCTTCATTCCACTTGATGACTGATAGGTCTTTGCCGACGTTCTGGCGGTAGGTGTGGCCTTGGGCTGCGCTGTAGGCTTCTAGCTCATCGTTGTTCTTCACCCACATGTTGATGGCTTGCACGTTCCCTTTTGCAATCTTGCGCAAGGAGCCGGCGTTGATGGCAATCTGCTCTTCTAGCGGTCTACCAGCGTTATACTCCTGGATGGCTTCGACGCTGCGGCGCAGGCGCTCTTCAAAGGCTCCCCGCTTTTTGCTGCTAATCAGGTCGGCGTTGGGGGTGCTGCGGATGTCTTCAACCGGCGATCGCCTCGGTTTAGTACCTTCGGGGTAGAGGTGGATGAGTTCTCTGCTGGAATATTCTTCAAGCACTTCGATCCGCTCTTCGGCGGCTTTCAGGCGTGCGCTGAGCCGTTCGTTTTCGGCTTTGAGCTTTATAGTCTGTTTGGCCAGGGCGATCGCTTCAATGACGTTCTCTTTGGTGCTGCCAGTACCGAAAAGGGTTTCTAGATCGTCGATGATTTGTTGGTCAAGGGTAGGGCGTTTAGTGATGCGGCTCTTGGGCTGGATTTTGAGGGGAGCGTCTTCTCTGAGGCCCTTAGTCGTGACTTCGCGGCCTTGAGCATTTATGCAGTAGTAGTCGTCGTAGTTGGCGGCGGTACCTTTGCTGTCGTGAACGAGTTGGAGTTCGACGAAGCGTTGGAGCTTTTGGCCTTCGCTGCCGTAGAGGTGATAGCCAATATTGGTGCCAGCGGCTCTGAGGTTGTGGGCGCTCAGTTCAGTTTCGGTGAAGGGTGGGGCGATGATGGTGCCGTAGACGCGGTTGACGGCCCGGTTGATCGTGCTGTTTTTGCGGCTGTCAATTTCGGCGGGGCGGGCGTCTTTGAGGGTTAGAACATTGGGGTCGCGGCGGACGCGGTTGAGGGCGTCGATAAACAGCATGGTGTCGGTGAGGCACCAGATCTCGGCGGTGACTTTGCTGCCGCGCTTTTTCAGGGTGGTTTGGATGTGCAGGCGGTATTTGGAGAGGGCTTTGAATTCGGCGAGCTGCAGGATGTCGCTGGGGCGGGTCTGGGAAGCCATCAGCAAGCCGGCGACGACTTCTCGCCAGTCTTTGGAGTGGAGAGCGCTTTCGGTGGCGGCTAGGGCCGCGTCCATGTCGAAGGGGGTGGAGTTATCTTGATCCGTGTCGGTTTTGGTTTTGTTCTGCTGGCGGCGGACTTCGTAGTCCTCTGCCGGGGCCATCATCAGGTTCAGCGCTAGGTGTTGCGTGATTAGGCCCTTGGAAGTTTGGCGCTGAACTAGCAGGGCATCAGGGATCTTTCGCTCGGCAAAGCAGGCTTGGATCGCTTTGCGGTAGGCGCTCATGTAGGTGGTGCGGGCGCTGGCGCCGCTGTAGTGCGCTAGAAACCAGGCCAGTTCGTCATCACAAATCTGCTTGACGGTTTCAGGTTTAGTCGCTTGCACTAGCTTGGCCAGAAACAAACAGATGTGGTGCTGCACTTCTGCGTTGGAGCGTCTCAGACGGGCGTATTGTTTGAAGTCTTCGACGCTTTGGGCGGTGGCAGTAGGCATATACTCATGTTCTATATGTGGCGCGTCTTTATTGTATAGAACATGTTCTTCGTTTTCAAGTTGAGGAACTTGTCTTTGACGTTTGTTTCTCAGCACCGCGTCGAACATGTTAGACATGGCTCACGATCTCCTTGCCTAAGGCCACATATTCTCCCCAGGCGATGCGGGCATTTTCATCGGTGACATCGTAGACGGGGACGCCTTTGAGAGCCGCTTTTTGGTAGGCGACAAAGCGGCGAATGCCTTGTTTGAAGACCGGGATGCCGACGCTCTTGAGGCCGCTTCTGGCCTGCTCGGTGGTGCTGCGCTGGCGGCTGTCAATCATGGTGAGAACGACGCCGTAGCGTTTGAGCGTCGTCAGGCTATCGACGGCGTTGAGCACCGCTTCTATAGCCATTGAGTCTACCGTACAGGGCAGCACTACCAGATCGGAGCCTTTGGAGAATTCTTCAATATCGGCTTTATCTGGGTTGCCTTCGGTATCGATGACAATATGTTCCATTCCCTGGGAGGCTCTGGGAGCTGACATCAGTGAGCAAACCTCAAACGGCAGTTGGCCGCGTTTGCTGACGCCGAGGCAAAACTGGTTTGGATCCCCGTCAACCACTAGAACCCGCTCTGACTTGAGCGTCATGCTGAAAAAGGCCGCTAGGTGCAGGGCGGTCGTCGTCTTGCCGATGCCTCCTTTGAAGCCGGCAACTGTAATTATCATGTTTTACCACAAATAAAACATGTTCTCAGTATAGAGGAAATCAAAAGGAAATAAACAAAGGGCGATCGCTCTCTTGGTTTCTTCGTCAAGAGCGCGCCTGTTTTTTCTCTAAATTCTGAGCGATGAATAAGCTTTATCAGCCTAGAAATACTCTCTTACAAAGGCAATTTGTTCTAACTTGAGGATCTTGTTTGTGAGGAAAGCCACGTTCGCCGCTCTAGTCTCTGCTTCAGCTCTAGCTGGCCTCCAGCTACCCGGTCTGGCTCAAGTAGATGAAACCATTAAGTCAGGGCCTGAAATCAATCAAATTTCTCAGGAAACAACACTGCTGATTATTGGGGTTGAAGGCAATAACAGGGCGCATGGTTCCGGCTCTTTAATTGCTAAAGAGGGCGATCGCTGCGTAGGGGTAACCAATGCTCATGTTGTCGCTTTTGAGGATAGCCGAGACTTTGAGTTTGCAGTCAGAACCGCTGATCGTGAAATTCATCCTGTCAGCGAGATTCGTGCTTTTACTCAAGAAGACCTAGCCCTAGTTGTCTTCGAGTGTGAGCAAGATTACGAGCCTATTCCACTAGCAACTTATCAGCTCTCACCTGGACAGGATGTGTACCTCTCCGGTTGGCCAGCAGACTCAACTCCAGACGGTAGCTACGTCAGACAATTTACTAGCGGATCGATCTCGACCTTATTGGATCGACCCGTGAGCGGATACCAGGTTGGCTACACTAATGTGACAAACAGTGGAATGTCGGGCGGCCAAGTTTTAGATGCTGCTGGTCGCCTAGTTGCAATTCATGGTGTAGGGGCGATTCAAGATGCACGGGGAATCGCAGCACGGCTGAACGTTAGTGAAAGTGTGGCCTCTGAGCTAGCCGATAAAACGGGTTTCAACTATGGCATTCCAGTGACGACCTTTTTGGCAAGAGCATCTCAAAGTGGTCTCAACTATCCTTTCAATATTGTTTACTCAGCACCGCAAAACCCTGCTAACGGCCCCGTTGCTCAGGGAGACTATACTTATCAACCAGATGCCAGCAGGGCAAACGCATACTCGAAGATAGGTGATACTTCAGGATAGCTGTTGAGACAGAAAAGCCGATGAATGTCCCCATCACTGAGTCAGGGTCGCTGTTAGCCCACTTCGAGCGGTTAGAGGATCCCCGCGTCGAGTATCTAGTAGAGCATCGACTGATAGACATCATTGCGTTGACGATATGTGCCGTCATCTGCGGTGCCGATAGCTGGGTAGAGATAGAAGCTTATGGTCATAGCAAGGCTGAGTGGCTCAAAAGCTTTCTATCTCTACCAAACGGGATACCCTCGCACGACACCATCAGTCGTCTGTTTGCGATGCTGGACCCAGATCAATTGCAAAACAGCTTTGCCAGTTGGATTGAGGCGATTGCGCAGCTAAGCGAAGGCGAGGTTGTGGCAATAGATGGCAAAAGCGTGCGCCGTTCCTACGACCGAGGCAAAGGGAAAGGGGCAATTCACATGGTCAGCGCTTGGGCTAGCGAAAACCGCTTAGTGCTCGCTCAGCTCAAAGTTGATAGCAAGTCCAACGAGATCACAGCTATCCCCCAGTTGCTGAAGGTGCTCGACCTCAAAGGCTGCATCGTCACCCTTGATGCAATGGGGGCACAAACGGCTATTGCCCAGCAGATTGTCGCACAGGGGGCAGACTATATCCTCTCGCTCAAGGGCAATCAGGGGCACCTGCACGAAGATGTTGAGCAGTTGTTTGAGTGGGCTAGCCGGCAACAGTTTGAGGGCATTGCCCACGAGTACTATCAGAGCCTCGATAAAGGGCATGGTCGCATCGAGATTCGGCGTCACTGGCTGCTGGAGTCGGTTGAGCACCTCATTGGTGCTGAGCGCTGGCAAGGACTCAAGCGCGTCGGCATGATTGAGTCGCAGCGGCGTATTACTGGCAAGCCTACCACCGTTGAGCGTCGTTACTACCTGCTGAGTCTAGAGGGCGATGTCAAACGCTTTGCCCTAGCAGTCCGTAGCCATTGGGGCATTGAGAACCAGCTTCACTGGTGTTTGGATATTGCTTTTGATGAGGATAACTCGCGTATCCGTTCAGGTCACGCACCAGAAAACATGAGCCTGATTCGGAAGATCGCCCTCAACTTGCTCTCTAGAGAGTCCTCTGTCAAAGTCGGCAAGAAGGCTAAGCGCCTCAAAGCCGGTTGGGACAACGACTATCTGCTCGAAGTCTTAACTGCTTGAGCATGCGTTTTCCCTGCAGATGCCAGCGATCGCCTTGACTTTAACAATGTCTTGAGCAACGTCACGCAGACATTAGACACCTTAGAACATGGCATTGGCACCGTTTGTCGATTGTTTGGGTGCTAAGTCTTAGCTGTACAAACTTTAAAAGGGCGATCGCTTGAAGTTTTGCTAAGCCCAAGATTACAGGAGAGGCTTGGCACATGAGGCGTTTACGCCCTTTAAGGCTTTTAGCTTAGTAGATTGATATAGCAATTCAAACAATTTGCATACTATATAAATAGTAAAAACAGTATAAACAGTTAATTCGATTCTCGCGGTCGTCCAGTTTTGACTTTTTCAAGGTCTTGGACAACAGAGCAAAGGTCTTCATCGCATAGGTATGTGAGGGCGTGCAAGCCTGCGCGGATGACTTCGCTTTTGTTGGCGCTGATGGCAAGTCCTAGACAGCGCTGCTTGAGCTGGGCGATTAGCTCATAGTCATCGGGTGGAAGGCTGAAGCTGTCGCGGATCACTTTTTGCGATCGCGGTTTGGTTGTTTTCGGCTGAGGGGAGCTTTCTGGTTCTGCGATAGAAGTCTTGGGCTGGGAGGACTGGCTAGTCTGAGTGCTTAGCAAACTTTCGGCTTTTTCAAAGCGAGAACGAACGGCTTCGTCTTCAGCCTTAAGAGACTGTGTCATGCGGGACTTCATGCTGGGCTTGGGCATTGTGTTTTGAGCGTTGAAACAGTTTTGAAGATATATACAATTAATACCGTATATACAGTTTATACGGCTGCAGCATCAAGAAATTGAGCGAAATAGATATACGGTATAGACTTTATAAATCGTTTTAACCATAAAAACCGTATATACGGTTAAAACCATTTAAGCCATAAACAATGACAGCGAAGATTATCACTATAGCCAACCAGAAGGGCGGCTCTGGCAAAACGACGGTCAGTATGCAGCTTGCTGGCACGATCGCTAAGCGTGGCTACAAAGTCTTGGTGGTGGATGCGGATCCACAGGGTACGGCTACGCGGTGGGCGGCTTCAGCGGATGATGAACTGCCTTTTCCAGCGTCGGTGGTAGGGCTGAGTGCGGCGAGT
The DNA here is from genome assembly GCF_030405905.1 of Sphaerothrix gracilis Ecp01. NCBI lineage: Bacteria > Bacillati > Cyanobacteriota > Cyanophyceae > Nodosilineales > Nodosilineaceae > Sphaerothrix > Sphaerothrix gracilis. The sequence continues at coordinate 45,046 of NZ_JASATW010000032.1, read as the reverse complement.
GAAAAAGTGCACCGAGAGGTCAAGAAGTTTATTGGTGATTATGAGTTCATCTTGATTGACTGTCCGCCAGCGGCAGATTCTCCGGTGCCGCAAAGTGCTCTGCTGATTGCCGATTTGGTTTTGGTTCCGGTGATTCCTTCGCCGCTGGATATGTGGGCAGCGGTGGGGATTAAGCAGGTGATTTTTAATGTCAGCGACTTGAATGAGGCGCTGCAGGCGCGAATTGTGCTGAATCAGTGTCAGCCGAATACAACGCTGGCTAAGGAGACATTAGAAATTTTGCCTGAGTTTGGTATTAAGCTGGCGCAAAGTCAGCTTCGGCACAGACAGGTTTATCGGCAGTCAGCCGTGTTTGGGCAAACGGTGCAAAATTTTGGCAGCAAAGCGGCAGCAGCGATTGACGAGGTGAATGCGCTGACTGATGAGGTATTCAAGCTTCTTGGCGTTAAGCAAAAACGATTAAAATAGTAAATACCTTATAAACCGTATATACGGTTTATAAAAAAAAGCGCAGAGGGCAAGAGGGCAAAAAAGCAGAGGGCTACTGAGTCCTGGGCGCAACGCACACCACCCGAAAACCGAGGTCGTCGATCGTGATGCCGGGATAGTTCCTGACGCGGAAAGCAGAGCGACAGTTCCTAGCATCGCGGTCCCAAGAACCACCGCGCCTTACTCTCTCTAATTTTCTCCTGCCAGAAGATAACTGGGTACCGCCATCACTGGGAGCACTTTCGTAGTTCTCATGCCAGTGATCTAAACACCATTCCCATACGTTGCCATGCATGTCATGTAAACCATAGGCGTTTGCCGGAAAACTACCGACAGGGGTTGTTTTACCACGTCGTTCTCCCCGTGGCCCGTTGCCATAAGCATCGCCCCGATAATTGACTACCTCGGTCGTAATCGTCTCGCCAAAGTGAAAGGGCGTAGTCGTCCCGGCGCGACAGGCATATTCCCACTCGGCTTCGGTGGGCAGACGGTATTCACGGCCCATTTTTATAGAAAGTCGCTGGCAGAATTCAACGGCATCGTTCCAAGAGACACATTCCACTGGGCGATCGCCACCTTTGAAATGCGACGGGTCTGGATTGAGCGATCGCTTGACCTGAGGATAAGCCGCTACCGCTCGCCACTGCACCTGAGTCACCGGATAGCGACCCATCAAAAATGTCGGCACCGTAACCGAGTGCTGGGGGCCTTCTCTTGATAATCGCTCTGGCTCGCGATCGGGCGATCCCATTGTGAAGGTGCCGGAGGGAATTAGCATGAGATCTAGGCTGATGCCGTCGCCTAGGTTCTCAGTAAAGCAATAGTTCTGTTTACGCTCTCGGTGAGTGATCAGGTTTGGCATGGAGAAGGAATCTAGAGGGGAACAGGCAACTCTTCAGCTAGGCTTACCAAGCTACCTGCTCCGGGTTTATTTTTGGATGCTGGTGCATCGCTGGAATAGGTCTGGACTTTTCGTAATAACGCCCGACAGATATCCCACCTGCCAGTTCTGACTCTAAAGAGTGCTGGGCGCAACGCAGACCACCCGAAAACCGAGGTTGTTGTTCGTGTTGTCGGGATTGTTCCTGTTGCGGTAAGCAGAGCGACAGTTCCTAGCATTGTTGTTCCAAGAACCACCGCGTTTTTGCGGCCTATCCCTTTTGTGGAATAGCGGCTTAGCAGTGGGGCGAATCAAACAGTAGACGAGTTTGATAGCGCAAAACGTCAAGCGGAGTATTGAGTTTTTGAAGCTGAGACATTTTTTCTCTAGCATAGCGAGCCTGAATCAAGCCTTCGAGCAGATCGTATAGCCCCGAAGCGATACGATTGCCGAGGTTAAATTTATGATCGCGAGGTAAGCGATTGAGAATAGGAATGTACCACTTGATCAGGTCGTATGTTTTCTGAATGATGGGTACCTCTGACATGGTCTCAAGACGGCAGAAAGAAAGCATTGTCAATCTACTGCCAATTCGCACAGACTGAAGGTAAATTTTCCTAAAATATTTATACCTTATAAACCGTATATACAGTTTCTTGCATAAAAGCGCAAAGGGCTAGAGGGCAAAAGAGCAGAGAGCTACTGAGTCCTGGGCGCAACGCACACCACCCGAAAACCGAGGTTGAGGATCGTGAAGTTGGGATAGTCCCAGCTGCGGTAAGCAGAGCGACAGAACCTAGCATCGGCGTTCCAAGAACCACCACGTATTACTCTTCCCAATTCTCTCTTGTCAGAAGATATCCAGGCACTGCCATCACTAGAGACACCTTGGTAATTCTCATGCCAGTGATCTAAACACCATTCCCGCACGTTGCCATGCATGTCATGTAGGCCATAGGCATTTGCCGGAAAACTGCCCACACGAGTTGTTTCACCGCGTAATTTTCTTTCCGGCCCATTGCCGTAAGCATCACCTGCGTAATTAGCCACCTTAGTCGTAATTGTCTCGCCAAAGTGAAAAGGCGTGGTTGTACCGGCGCGGCAGGCATATTCCCATTCGGCTTCGGTGGGCAGACGGTATTCACAGCCTGTTTTTATAGAAAGTCGCTGGCAAAATTCAACAGCATCGTTCCAAGAGATACGTTCCACTGGGCGATCGCCACCTTTGAAACGAGATGGATCTGCTTCTAGCGATCGCTCGACCTGGGGATAAGCCGCTACCGCTCGCCACTGCGCCTGAGTCACCGGGTAGCGACTAATGAAAAACGGCTCAACCGTGACCTCGTACTGTGGCCCTTCATCGTCGTATCGTCCTGTCTCGTTTGGTGGAGAACCCATTTGAAACTGGCCGCTCGGAATCGCCACCATTTCTAAAGCCACATCTGGCGCTAGCAGTTCCGCAAAGTAGAAAGCCTGCCGCTGCTCTCGCCGCGTAATTTTGTCACGGGCGTTGACAGTCACCGTCTCAAACTCAAAGGGCTGTAGCTCATCTGAAACGGTCGCTTCATCCTCAGCAAAGGTAAAAGTCACCACCTCAAACTCTTTTAGCTCCAGTACAAGGCCCGCCTGGGTTAGCGCCGCCACAACAGAAGGCGTTTCATCAATCGGCTCTCCCTCAGCCGTCTGGTCAGCCCAGTCCAGCAAAATAGGCCGAAACGAGGAAGGCAGCCAATCCGCGTAGCTCTCGACCAAAGCGGCCAAACGCAGCCGTTCTTTGAGATCTTCGGTGGATGCCAAGTGCTGAAGCTCTCGCTGAATGGCTTCATAAGCCGCGCCAGGGTTGAGACAAGCTAGGGCTGTCCAGTGGGGATGATCGCCAAGCCGCAATGGGCGATCGGTATTTTCAATCCCTAGCCGGTAGCTAATATAAGCCGTCATGAACGCTTCTAGTTCATATAAGCGCGGCTCTCCAAAGCGACTACGGAGCCGCTGAAGCAGATGCTGACGGAGTTCTCCAGCAATCTCATAAAGGTCGTAGCCCACTGGATGCCATAGCCCTGAAAGCAAAACATCTGCCGCCCCATACCAGGGGCACGCCATCACAAAGTTTTCGCGCAGACAGTAAACCAAATCCGTCGTGAGCGCCAACGGAAACGCCGCATGACAGGCCAGATCTAGCGCAGCCGTGCCATAGCGCTGCTCAAACGCCTGAATTTGGCGCTGGGCTATCGATTGCGAAGGCTGGGAGGAAGTGACCATAAGGGCATCTTAGCGGGCGATCGCGCTTGAATAGCCATTTGTAAACTGCTCTGGGCCAGCGGCACCATGCGCCCCGTCAAAATCTTATCAATGAGCTGAGCTGAGGTGTGTGCCCAGCGATGGCGCGGCAGCGGATTAAGCCAAAGCAAATCATGCACACAGGGAAACACTCGCGTCAGAAAGCGGGTAATGCCTTGGACAAGTGGAGCGCGGTAGGTACCTGTCGCTGCACCGACCTCACTCACGACTATCATCACTGTACTGGCTCTATGCAAACGCGAGAGCACTGTACTCAAAGCCGTGGCCTGACTGGGAAACTGCCCGTCATACAGATAGTTATCCGGGTAGCCGGTAAAGCGATAGATTTGACCAGGGCCGATTCTGCCCTCTTGTAAAGCTGTCAGTAGTGGCTGCAGCGCCGGGCGAAAGGGACGCATAGCTTCGCTATCGTCTACTAGCAGTAGTAGATTGGCCCGACGAACTCGGGTAGGGCGCAAGACGACTTCGCTAAAAAAGCCAACCCGACTGATCTGATCAACTGTGGCCTCTAAATCTAGCTCGTAGGCAGAGCTGTCTTCTAGCTGGCGCTGCTGCAAGCGTTTCCATAGGGGGGCGATCGCCATTAGCGGCAGTGGTAGATCCACAGGGGTCAACTGAAAGTGAGTTTGCTGCTTTGATGGCTGAACAGCAGGAGGCCGGGTTTTGGCCGCAACGGGAGCTTGAATTTCAGAGGCAGCGTCTTGAGAGACTGTCCGGCGGGGCGGCACCTGTGGCAAACGCGATTGAAATGATTTCTCTGGAGCGGGTTGGCGGGGCACAGGCCGATCAGGTGGCTGGAGCTGCTGGCGGCGCTGCTGCACGTAGCGATCGAAAAGCTGATCAAAGCGATCGGCATCAAAGATGGGGTCAGGCTTGAGCCAAAGGAGTTTGCACACGCGCCTAAGATCTGACCAGCTCTTGAGACCAAAGCCCTGATTGAGTGCTTGTTGCAGCAGATCGTATTGCTCTAGAGTCAGCGCTAGCCCTGCCTGCCGGAGCTGCTGAAATAAATCTAGAAACGGCGGTGTCAGCTCACTCATCGCCTTGAGCCGGGAACTGCGTTCGGTAGAGATCCTGATCCGGCTTCGTCTTGAGCAGAATGCCCAACAGGGGCGATCGCTTGGCTAAGTTTTTTAGAGCGGCGGTGGCCTCTGCGACGGGTTTGTTGAGTAGCGCCATCAGAAACTCTAGAAACTCGCTAGTACCGGGCGGGCGGCTCCCTGGCTGATCGCTCAATAAGACTTTTACTTGCTCAAAGTGGGCGATCGCCTCTTTGACCAGTTTTTGGCGATCGGCGGGTACCCGGCCAAAGCGCTTTTTGATAATGGCTAGTAGTTGAGCCTGATCGGGAAAGGTGACATAGAAATAAAGGCAGCGCCGCAGGAATGGCTCAGGTAGAGGCTTTTCACGGTTACTGGTAATGATGATAATGGGCTTCTGCGCCGGTGAAGAGATAGACTCTCCTGTTTCTGGAATTTCAAAGCGTAGCTCGTCCAATTCAAGCAGCAAGTCGTTTGGGAAGTCGCTATCGGCTTTGTCGATTTCATCGATTAAAACCACAGGGCGATGCGACTGCACCTGCAAAGCCTCTCCTAGCGGGCCAAACTCGCGGTATGATTTGCGATCCTTTAAACGTTCTTTGAGCTGATCGCTTTCTCTTTTACCTAAGTAGTCTTGCAGACGCTCTGGATCGGAGCCGACGAGCTGGGCATCTCGCAGACGGGCTACCGCATCGTAGCGATAGAGTCCATCTCGCGCTCGGCCAATCGACTTCACGTTCCAAATGAAGTAAGGCCACCAAAGAGAGTTTTCTCTTTCATCAGCTTGTTGAGACAAATTCTTTTGGGTCAGCTCATAGGCTACAGCGCCCGCTAGGCGTGTTTTGCCGCAGCCGGGTTCTCCCTCTAGCAGTAGCGGACGCTGCAGGGCGATCGCCAGATTAACCGCTTCTTTGAGATCATCGCTGGGTATGTAGGGATGGTAAATACGTCCTTTGAGATCTTCGACGCCTGCTTGGGGCGGCTGGTAAGCATCAGCGCCGGTGTAGGTGTAGTCAAACTCAGGCTGATTCATCCGGCTAAATTCCAGTAGGGGAGCATCTGAGCAATATCGATCTGACCAAAGGCATCACATATATCTTCGAGCTTATACAGAGGCGGACTGCTATCGCTTGTTAAAAGGTCAACTTGCTCTTCATACGGTTTAGTCGAACGGTCTTGTAGTAACTTGGATACCGCCTGAAGCCTTAACCAGAAAGTTATATCAGCGGCTTCAATACTTCGTAAAGGTGGTAGCTCCACAACACAGTCTGAATATGGACAGGTATAGCTAGCCGATTCAGTCAGGATGAGAACAAAACATCCCTTTAGCAAGCAGGGAGTCTCACTCATCTGAGCTTGTAGAGGCTGCCAGAACTCTTCAAAAAATAGCTTGAGATTTCGCCTCAACCCATCAATTCCGTACACGACCATCACAAATGGCTTAGTTCGAGCGCGATCGCATAAAGCTTGAAAAATCGCAATTCTCTCCACGGTCGATCCATCAACCGTTGATACGTTTAGCTTTTGGGCTAGACTTATCCAAAACTCATCAAAGTTTCGACGTAGTGTCGTGCTAATTTCCAAGGGATACCTTTCAGCAATCTCGTAGCTAGGAATTTTCAAAAATAATCGCTTAGCTAACCACTTCTGAATTCGAGGATCATCTGCTCTCACTAAAAATGCTTTAACTGTTCCGTGACGTAAAGTATCACGGAAAGCCTGAGATTGTTTGTCATAATCGAGCTGATGCAAGCACTCGTCTAAATGCTGCTCTGGAACAATCTGAAATTCAGAACCGCTTGGAATACCAAGCTGCGATCGCCAATCACAACATTTCAGATAAAGATAATCAAATAGATCAGGAAACTTGTTGTTTTCGCTTTTGTACGTGACCTCAGCATCAAAAATTTGATAAACCTTAGTCATATTACGTTTAAAGTTGGTCAAGCTATTGGGATCGTCAGGATCAAGCTTTTCCAATGCTTTTTCATCACCATACTTGCTAAAAACTTCAAGGTTTTGATAGCTAAATCTTAGCAATAGCTTTTCTGTGGGTGCCTTTGGCAGTTCGTAGTCATAGGCAATTTTTTTCAAAAAGTCGTTCCATAGCTCATCAAGCACCATACCAGCAAGCTCTATCTTGTGTAGTCTTTATTTTAAGTAGAATATTTTTTCTACAGCTCAGCACGGGTCAACTTTGTTTTCAACTCAGGTCCATAGTGAGTCTTTCTTTTTGAGCGCGATTTGTAGAACATATTGGTGATTTTCACAGGTGTTTATTCTTGCGATCATCGTGTTGTCGATGCAAATACAAGTAAAACACCATGACCAACAAGCCTCTGCACTTAAAAAGCCAATCCACCCGCTATTCTGGCATAGCGGTAGAATCAGCCGCAAAGCAGGAACTCCTGCGTCAAGCCCGGTGGGAGTTTAACCTACACTTCACTGTATTGGCCGTATCTCTACTAATCAGTACAACAGGTGGAATCCTACTGCTGGCCGGTAAGACAACAGAAGGCGCAGCCACAGCTTCTGCCGGACTGGTCTCAAGCACTTTCTGCGCTCAGCTTGGTAGGGAAACTCAGGAAAAGCTAGAGCGGCTGACGCCACCCGACCAAAACTCCGACCGGACTTCATCTTAAAGACGCATCTCGATTTGGGACATGATGGGCGATCGCCTGATGATTTTCTGAGTAAAGCGATCGCCCTACTGTCTGCAAACTCCTGGGGCAGGCCCTAGCTAAATTTGTGTGCGATCGCCTACTGATAGAGTCTTTGTGTCATCACCACTCAAGACATCACGCTTTGACTCCTTTTAAGGTTACGCGACCGCAATTAGCCGGAACTCTAGTGTGACCTGATGTATAACTACCTTAGTAGGGCTTAAAGGTCAGTTTGTGAGCCAGCATGATAGCCACGCCAAATATACTCCACGTATTTTTTCGACAAAAACAGAACAGCTAGCCGCGCGTCCTTTTGCCTCGCCTCGAACTTCAACATCGACGCCCGACCTGCAAGCCAAAGTTGAGAGATCTAGGGCTGTTGGATTTAATCCTGACAAAATCAGTCTATTTCCGGCTACCCAGGTCAGTACAGGTGACAGCATTCCTACTTTACAGAAGGATGATAACGAGAAGTCTAAGACTGGCCCCGGTGAAGTTGCTCCACCTACCTATGGCGGCGTCGTACCGATTCCAACGGGGTTGGATGCAGGGCAATGGTACAACCTAGACCGCGAATATAATCCAACTGATCCAAGCCGCTCTTTCTGGAAAGCATCTGTTTACAATACGCGAGAAAACAACTATTGGGCCTACCGCAGTATTGCCCAACGACATGCTTTCTATAAATTTGCTGACGCTTATCTCAACTCTGTAGACAAGGCAATTAAAAGCCAGTGGTTTGAAGCGGCTGCAATTGTCACTGGAAAAAATGCCGTAGGCGCTGCTGAGCGCATTAATCTCTGGTATCTCTCTGACAATACTGATCAGTTTTTACAAGCTGGCAATAAGTTCTTGTTCAAGTACAACATGAAGAACTTTAGCTACCTGATGCAGGGTAAAGATATTCCTGGTATGGAAGGACTGCGCGGTCAAGATCTAGACAATGCCTTAGTTGAGTTTGAGCAAACTAAAGTTCAAGAGTTTACTGATAATTACAGCGGCGATGGCTCTATTGAAGATATGACGGCTGAAATCAACAGCGCTTTCGATGCCTACCTAGCCCCTGATCTAGTGAAAGCGGTGATTGAAGAAAGCTTTGAAAACAAAGGCATTGAGTTTGATTTTAAGAAGTATCGACACCGGGTTATTTTAGGGCAGCAAATGGTTGATAAGCTCTACAAGCAGGAAAATCATTAACATAGCTTCTAGAACATAAAGCGATCGCCCTTTACACAAAGTCTTCGCGATCGCCCGACTCAGCCACTAAGCCTGAAAATTCCGTGAGCAGTCCTTGCATTTATAGCGCTTGCGGCCTTTGCTGCCCTTGCCGTTACGGGTCAGATTCTCTGAACCGCAGTCGGGGCAGGTGACTTGGGCCACGATCGCCTGATGACCTTCGCCAACGGCAATCCCCTCAGCTTTAGCCCGGTCGTACCAGTAGCCGGGTGGCGGGGCCTGCATCAGGAAGGTGTCGCCGCCGTTCGGCAGGCGCACCAGCAGCACGTACTGCTGCCTAGCGGCGAGACGGGCTTCGTATTCTTTGGTCAGGGTTTTGCGCTTGGCGTCGAGGATCTTGCCGTCAAGTTCGCCGCTGTCTTGCAGGACTAAGGCAATGTTGCCGCCGGTGTAGAGGTTCAAGGACTGCTCGAAGTCGTCGCGGTTGAGGCCGATGCGAGAGCACAGCGGGCTTTGGGTGACGTAGAGCACTTTGATGCCTTTGCCTTTTTCCAAGGTCAGTCCTCTGCCGACTTTGAGGCCGGTGCGAATGGCTTTCTCCACACTTTTGGTCACGTCGCCTTTCTTGTTGCCGTCGGCTTCGAGGGCGTCGTCGTGCAGGATCTCTAGCTCGTCGATCGCGAATAGATGGGGGTCGTAGCTGGGTAGTGGTTCACCTTGGTCGGCGCACTGGCGGGCTTCCGTCAGGCGAGCTTCAATCAGGCGGCTGAGTTTGGTAACGCCTGTCAGGCATTCGCTGAAGCCTTTGTAGTCGGGGGAGTGGCCCTGCCAGGGGGTGAAGGGATACTTGGGATCGAGCAGCGTTAGGCCCATCTGTCCCCGGTAGAGCAGCCGGTAGATGTTGAGGATGTTGTCGAGCAGGGTGGACTTGCCGCTGTCGGTGGGGGCGTTGATGCGGACGTGGTTGGCCTGGGCGATCGCCTCTAAGAGCTTGTCTGATGGCGGCTCAGTGATCTCAACGGGCAGGTCGATGCGGGCGTCTTTCAGCTCAAAGTGGATGCAGCCGGATTCGATCTTGGGCTCTGGTTTTTTGACTAGCTCAAAGGCAAGCTGGAGAGATTCTAGGTGGTCTTTGATGCCTTCTAGGGTGGTGGCTCTGGGACGCACCCAGATCAGGGATTTATCGAGCTGGGCTTGACAGCGCTCGGCGTCGAGGATGATGCCACGGGCCAGGTAGAAGTCAATCAGCTTGTTGCCGATGATGTCGGCTTTGCTAGCACCCCGGAAGGGGGCGGGGTTGCGGTACTGGCGCAGTTCACCGTAGAGCTTTTCGGTTTCTTCCTGCTTAGCCCGGTAGGCTGCGCCAAACTCGGCGCGGGCACCGCCGAACTCTTGGGCGTATTGGGCTAGGGCGGCGTCTAGCTCTTCGTAGAGTTCTTCGTAGGGCTGTACTACTTTGCTGAACTCTTCCTGCAGCCGGGTGTCTCTCTGGGCGATCGCGGCTCTGAGCTCTTCGATCTGGGCATGGAGGAACTGTTCGCGCTGGCGGTGTTCACTCTTGAAGTGTTTAATCCGCTCCAGCTTGTCGGCTTCGAGGGCGTGCTGCCGTTTTTCTAGTTCGGCTTGGAATTCGGCGCTCAGCTGGGCCTGAAGCTGCTGGCGATCGCGCTCTGACTGCTCGGCTTGTTGCTGGCGCAGGCGCTGGATCGCGGTCTCGGTCATGTCGGCTTTGATTTCGGCGGCGGTGGCGCGGGACAGGTACTCTGGGCAAAGCTGCTCGTATCTGGCAATCATCTTTTGGCCTTGGTGGGCAGCGGCAATCAGTTCGTGGTTGCACTTGAGCAGCTGTTCGCCGCAGGCGTGCTTTTGCTGTTTCTCTTGCTCTAGGGTTGTCACCTGTAATTTGAGATCGTCTATCTGGCGGCTGCCCTGATAGATTTGCGCCTGCAGGTAGGCTCTCTCGGCTTGGAGGGCTTTGGCAGCTTGGTCGCGAAGGTGTTGCTGCTCGGCGGTTAATTGCTGGAAGCGCGCTCTGATTGACCCACCCACCAGCAGCGTGGCGGCGCTGTAGCTGCCCGTGGCCAGGGTGGCGAGTTGTCCCAGTTTGCGGCTGGCGGGCATGAGGCAAAGGCTTAGCGACAGGGCTAGGGCTGAGGCGGCGGCGACCTGATGGTTGAAGATTGGTTTCATAATGGAGATATCCGTTTTAGGGCGGTGATGGCGGGACAAAGGGCGCAATCCTTTGTCCCGCTCTGGGTTAGCTCAGCACTTCGATTTGTTTGGGCAGCAGCTCTCGTTTTTCGGCGAGCATCCGGCGGGCGTGTTCGATGTCTACCTGTAAGCCTTCGAGCCGCAGGTCCCAGGTTTGTTGCTGCAGGGGCAGGGTGGCCTGTTCCCCTTGCAGGGTGATATTGAGTCCTTCTAGCTTGGCCTGTTCGATCTGGGTGGTGGTTTGGGCCTGCTGCAGTTTCACCGTTTGGGTATTGAGCTTTTCGTAGAGGACGGCGTTTTTGGCGGCTGAGAGCTGGCCTTGGACGCTGATGCCTTCAGCCACCTGGAGTTCGTTGGACAGCGTCAGGTTTTGCTGCACAATTTTGACGGCGCGGATCTGGCCTTGGATCTTCTCTAGCCGCTGGGTGTATTCCACTTCGCTGATGGAAGGGACGGGGCTGGAGGCGGTAAACAGGTCGCTGGGCAGGTAGTCAGCGGCTTGGAAGTGAGTGGCTGCTGTTGAAGTTCGAGCCGGAGTAGAGACCATGCCAGACTTCGGCACTCTGGTTTTGGCTCTGGTCTTGGTGGTGGTTGCCATGATTGTTGCGTCCTAATTTCTTAGTTTTTTGTGGCTGAGGTCAGCCTCAGCGGATAGCCTCAGTTTCTTGAAAGCCAGACGGGCTTACAGTTTCGGGTGTCGTGTGAGATGGACTACGGACATAGCCACAAATCAGCCAGCCAACAATCCCCACGGCAATTACGCCGATGAGGATGACTCGCCAGCACCAGCCTTTCCCGACAGGGTTCCGGCTTCTGCAGCCTGCACAGTCGATTTGAATGCAGCCTGCTTAGTTTCTAGGGCGGCGTAGCCAAGCTGGACGCCGCGAAGCTGGAATTCTTGTAAAAGAAGCTGATCGCTGACGCTCATCGCTTCGCGATATTGAGCGTTGAGCTGCTGCGATCGCTCATATTGCTGCTGCATCTGGCTGATCACCTGTTGTTGCTGAGTTTCAAAAGCGGCTAGGCGTTGCTGCTGTAGGGCTAGGTAAGTAGTGTCATTCCCAACTGGAACGGGACTCGAAACTGACGGCAGAGGCAACGATGCGCTGATGTGCAGGGTTAAGCCTTCGGTTGGCTCACTCACCAAAACCTCAGTTGGGCTGAGCGGAATATTTTTGGCTAAAAATTGCTGGCATGCAGCGGCTTGAGCTGCTTCCGACAGTCCTTCAGATGTGTCAAAGCCATTTTCATTCAGCCAACGGCGCACGCTGGTCTTAGGCAGTTTGTGTATTTTGCAGAATCTACTGAGCGATTGCATTGTGTAAAGTCCTTTGAATCATTACTAGTACTGGCTTGGAACGAGTTGAAACAGCTCTGCACAGAGCCAGATAGAACCAAGCCTGTTTTTATGCTGTTTCTATTTGTTCCAAGCATAAACTATCATAAAAGTAACTTAAGTGCTATAAAAAAGCTATCTTCGGAAGAAGATTATAGCGAAGCCGTTACGGACTAGTAGTATTAGGCTAGATAGATAGATGGCTCAAGCCTTTGTGAGTAAGCGATACTTTGTCACGCTACCTGACGGGATAGCTGCGGCCCTCGACAAGTGGGCTGAGTCTGAGAACAACAAGCCAACAACTCTAGCTGCTTTCTTGATAGAGAAAGCAGTTAGAGAGGCAGCAGATAAAGCGATCATCCCGCCTATTAGTCAAATTGAGAGTAAAAGTGAGAGTTCATGACCACAGATCGATTAGACCGAATTGAGGCAATGCTAGAAGCGCTAGGTCAGCGTCATCTGGAAGCTAACGAGAGACTCAGTCGTATCGAGTCAATCACAGAGAGCAACGCTAGAGCAGCCAATGAGAGACTCAGTCGTATCGAATCAATTACAGAGAGCAACGCCAAAGCAATTACTGCTAACAGCAGCGCGATCGCTGAAACTCGCAAGATAGCTGATAGCAACGCTTGTTCCATCGAAGCTTGGGCACAAACGATTCAAGACGACCGAGCCGATCGCGAAGAAGAAGATTCCCGTATTCGCATCGATCTAAGAACCACTCACGACATGATCAGCGGACTGATACAAGAGCGGCGTACTGACTGGGCCGAATGGCGACGGCAGCAAGAAGAAAGAGATCAGCGCTTTACCAATCTGCTAGAAGACGCTAGAGAAGATCGCAAAGCCAATCAAAAGAAGCATGAAGAGATGCTAGCCCGCATGGATACTGACCGCCGGGAAAACCAGAAAGACCATGATGCAGCGCTGGAGAATATTCAAGTGCTCTTAGTCGAAATTGCCCGTCTCTGGCAGCGACTAGAAGCTTCCTAGTAAAGCCAGCGCAGATCGCCTAGAATTAACCCCAAACGCCCCTAAAGGAGGTGATGTCTACTGAAAGTTCCTGAAAGCAAGTCCCTAAACACGAGAAAACGCTAGCAACGACACCGGCAAGTGAACTGCTAACGCTCTCTGAGACCAGAAGCCATGTCCCGAAGGACAGTGGCACGGGATTTGTTTATTAAATTCTCATCATCATACTAGCGCTATTGGATCGTTTTGAACAAGAGTGCGCCTGTTTGCTGTGCCATTTTTTTTGAAAATTTCCACTTCGACTTGTTAAAAGTGGCTTTTTCCAGGCAAACCCAATGACGCCACAGCCTAGCCCCGGTGATGAGAACGCCTCATTTCTGCATCGCCCAACGCTAATGACTTTGAAACATGCCCTTCGAGTTTCAGCCGGAATGCTGTAGCCGTTCAACCACTCTCAGCATTGATAGGGAAAGCGATCGCCCCTTACACATTCACCCTCACCACTGGCACGAGCTAACAGTTGACAGCGCTATTCTGCCTGAGATAGCGTCTCTCAACTTCCGCAGCTTGTCAGGCGACGGGATTATCGAGTGGCTAGCAGGTGATGAGCTAGCGCAGCTCAGCGGCTACTCCAGCCAGTACGTCACCACCCCGGTCAAACGCATCTTTGAGCGCTACCAGTCAGTTATCACGGGCGGCTGGGCCTTTTCAGGACTCGATCCGCTGCGCCGCTTTGGGCCGATGGAATGGGGCTGCTTCAAGCCTGATAGCCCTCGCCTCAGCCAAGACGGTAAGCCCGTTAAGTACGAACATCCCGCTAAAACTCAGACGCGGCTGTTCATTCCCAGGCCCTCTGGGAACGTGGGACTCAAGATTGCCCGCAGACACGGTCTTGAGAGCGCCTACAGAACGCGGATCCCAGACCTCAAGCTAGGCGACTGGGATGAAGGCTTTTTTAGCTGGTGGCTGTCACTCGATCCTGACATTGCGCCAGTTGTGATCACAGAAGGCGCTAAGAAAACCGCCTCCCTGCTCAGTCAAGGCTATGTCGCCGTCGGCATCCCCGGTGTCTGTCAGTGGAACATTCCCAAGACCCGCGAACTGATACCTGAACTCGAAGTCTTTGCCGCTGCCGGGCGAACCGTCCGCATTTGCCTGGACGCGGATACCAAACGCAGTGCCCGCCGCACCGTTGAGCGTGAAACCGCCAAGCTGGGCGCTGCCCTCAGACGCTATGGCTGCAAAGTCGAGGTGATGAGCTGGGATCCCAAACTGGGCAAGGGCATTGATGATGTCATCGCTAGTCACGGCCCTGAAGCTATCGAAACAATCTATGCCTCGGCCATTCGCTTTGAATGCTGGGCACTTAGAAGGCAATCCGCCTTGACGTTCCAGCCTAACTGGGTGGCCCCTGACGGGGTGAAGTATCTAGAGAGCGACCTAGAAGCAGACTGGTTTGACGAAGAACCTCGCCTCATTCCCTTTCCCAAAACCGCCAAGCTACTGGCAATGAAAGCGCCCAAAGGCACTGGCAAAACTACCGTGATTAAACGGCTAGTGGCTGAGACTCACGCTAAAGGTCAACCTGTTCTGTTTGTCTCCCACCGGGAACAACTGACTCAGGCGCTCTGCGATCGCGTTGGGGTCTTAAGTATCTATGACGTCAAGGACGCCAGCCAGCAGAACCGAGAACAGGCACAAGCCGATGTCCTTGCTCACGGCATGGGTCTTTGTATCGCCTCGCTGCACCCAAACTCACAGGCCCAGTTTAGAGCTGCTGACTGGGAAAACGCTCTCATCATCATCGACGAGACTGAGCAGGTTATTTGGGAAATGCTCAACTCCAGCACCTGCCGCAAAAATCGCATCGCCATCATCCGCGAGTTTAGATCCCTGATGGAAGCCGTGCTCTCACCTGAGAGTGAAGGCCGAGTCATCCTGGCTGACGCTGACCTCAGCAACTACTCGGTCAACTTCATTCGCGGTATAGGGCAGCAGCCTCACATAGAGCCGTGGTTGGCGCTGAGCCACTGGCAAGCAGGCGGTTATGACTGCCGCTCCTACGAGCGCCCCGAAGATCTGCTGATGCAGGCTGAGGCTGCTATTGAGAGAGGGGAAAAGATTTTGGTGATGACCGACAGCCAGAAGGCCAAAGGCCGCTTCAGCACCAGCGCCCTGGCCGCCCGCTGGCAGCAGATGTACCTGAACAAGCGGATTCTGGTACTCGATAGCAAAACCCTTCACCGCAAAGACCATCCCGCTTATGGGGCGATCGCCAGTGGCAAGCTAGAGGAGCTGCTGAGCCAATACGACATTGTGATCTGCTCCCCCTCAGTCGAGACCGGCATCTCCATCGATCTTAAAGGTCACTTTGATGCGGTCTACGGCTTCTACGCTGGTGTCCTCAGCGAGAACTCTATCCGGCAGTCCCTGCTCAGACTACGCGAAAGAGTACCGCGTCATGTCTACATCGCTCCCCACGGCTTAGAGAGAATTGGCGGCAGCGAAACCTGGTACAAAGCCCTGGCTGAAACCCAGGAGAAGTGCGCTAGAGCCACGCTGAACCTGCTCTATGAAGCAGGTTGTGACGATATCGAGAGTAACCTGAGTCAGGCGGCCACCGTCGCCTGGGCCAAGATGGCCGCTCGTCACAACACCGGCAGCGCGGCCCTGAGAGAGTGCGTCCTGCAGGGACTCAGAGACGAAGGCCACCGCGTCACTGAAGTCACTGGTACCGACGACGAAGCCCGCCAAGAGCTAAAGGCAGAACTTAAAGCTGAAAAACATGACCGGCTGAGAGAACGAGCACAGGCCGTTTGTGAAGCCACCAGTGTTGATACCTCAGAGCTAGAAGCCCTAGAGCAGTCCCGCTCAGTCGATAACCTAGCCCAAGAACTCGCCTTGCAAAAAGCCCAGCTCCAGAAGCGCTACCAGTTAGAAGCGATCACCCCCGATCTTTATATCCTCGACCAGGTCGGCTATGGGGCCAAGCTGCGTTTGCACTACTACCTCACCGTTGGCCGGGAGTATCTTAAGAACCGCGATCGGGCCAAAGTTAACAAGCTGCTCAAAAACAGCGATGGCGCAATCTGGGCACCCGATGTTAACCGGGCTACGCTCATCACCAAGATTGCTACCTATGAATACTTCAACGTTCTAGACATTCTGGATCTAGATGAGCTGTCGGAGCACATGCCTCAGGTCAGGGTGCTGGGGGAAGCGGTTCAAGGTCAGATCGCCAATATTCGGGTTGCCTCCGGCATCAATCTCTATGGCACTACCAAACCCGATGGCTCAATTGACTATATCGAGATTGTTAGACGCTTTCTCAAGCCCCTCGGCTTTAACTTGCCGCTGTGCCGTCGCGAAGGGCCGAGGGGGGAGCAAGTGCGGATTTACCAGCTTGAGCAAGTCGATTACAAGACCTTCAAACTTGAGGGAGAAGCGATTACTTATCAAGTTAATCGCCATGAAATTTACCAGAGATGGCTAGAGAAAGACGCGATTGCAGAAAAACAGCCTGAAACCCCTGTCATAGAAAGAGTAGAGGCCGTAGTCAGTGACAAATCGGTAGTCAGTCAGGGTAATAAGAAGTCTTTAATTAGCTCCGGTGACTACCAAACCAAACATCCCCCCGCTTCCTTTGAAGAACGGCAGATTGAAACCTCGCTGAGCCAGATAGAAAGCATTTGTCTAGAAATTCTCCAGACCTGCGACTGTTGGGGTCAGTATCTCAGCGTCCAAGCTACAGTTGGGATGCAGCGGCTAAGAGCACTCTGGAAACGGCTGAGCAACCAACAGCGCCACCGAATAACTCTCATGCAGCCAGAGGTCATACCAAGCGATCGCGTCAAGCCCGAACCTAAAAAACTCGTATGCAGACGTTCATCAACTGCCGCTCAAAACAACATGTACAGGTTTTGCATTGCCTGACCCAAATGTACCTTTCAAGGCTGACGAAATCTATGACCAAATAGCCCCATTTTTCCCCCATCTAGCCCCACAAATTCCCCATTCAGCCCCACAGCTTCCCCATTTGACACCGCAGAAAAAATGAAAAAAGTCTGGTTTTTAGCTGTTTCAAGCAGTCTATATTTCTAAGCAACCCCATTTTTCCCCCATCTAGCCCCAGATTTACCCCACAAACTCCCCATTTAGCCCCACCGCTTCAAAAGGCACTGACAGTTTTTTTGCCCCTCGATCTTAAAAGCCTAAGAACATTGAGTCGCTTCAAATAGGTCTAACAGCTTCTCAACTAGCAAAACAAAGTTGTACTCTAAGCGATCTTGTTTGCCGTCAACTTCATCGCTGGGCCGAGAGAAAGTAATCTCTAACTCGTCTTCAAGAATGAACTTCAAGGTCAGCAACTGAGCCTGGATCGCTCCCAGGCGTGGCTCTAAGTCAATTGATCTGTGGTCGGCTAGAGCCAGCTCTCGGAGGAACTTCGAGAGACTAAGCCCACGCTGATGAGCCTTACTGACAATGCGTTCTTTTTCCGCAGAGGAGACTAGAATATAAATCCGTTCTGTTCGAGCCAAGATGAAAATTGAGCCTAGTTTAGATATTTACTCAGATGCTATCAACAAAATAAAAATGTGGCTAGTTTTAGACAGAAAAAGGGATAGAACCTGGCGCTAAAAGTGGTATGCGTCATCTTTGCATTGCCTGACTTAGTTGCGGCAATTTCTGAAGGTGAAAATCTGTATTCAGATGTATCTATTTTGATTCAAATGTATTCAATTTTATCCAAATGTATTTAGATTGATTCAAATGAATTCAGATAAAGAGGTCTAAAAATAGAGAAATGACCCTGTTTTTTCTCTCAATGGCAAATACTTGTATTCAAATGTATTCAAAAATATTCATTGTGATTCAAGTGTATTCAAATAAATATGAAGCAGAAATGGCGTTTGTTCTAGGTTTAACAAGTAGATTACATTATTTAACTTAAGCCCAATCTCTTCAGCAATACTCTGCAAAAGAACGAACAGCTCAATCATTGCTACAGTTCTCTAGGGCGTCTGCGCTGTGGCCTTGCCCGCCGCGCTTGTCTAGCCGCTTCTTGTCTAGCGGCTGCCTGGAAATGCTCTACATGATCAACCGTCAGCTTCGAGCCTTTATCATGCCAGTGGTTATTTGAATCCCGCTGAGCCATTAGAATCAGCTCTTTAGTCTCGCTATGGTAAATCCCTAGCTTGGAGTCTCGCTGTCGCCACGCCAGCCTGTGCTCACCAATATCTAGCAACTCCACACCTTCCTGTCGTTGCGTGCCCCGGCTATGAAGTAACATCTGCCTGAGAACTGGCGCGAGTGTCTCCACGCGCTGCTGTTGTCGTCTTTCTTCTACAGATTGAGATGACTCTGCTGTGATCTCTTCAGATGACGGTTTAACCTCTACGTTTGGTTGTGGTCGCTCTGCTGTCGTTCCTAGGGTCTGCTCAATAGCCGTCATTGAGTACGCCCGGCCAAGCTGGCTACCGGCAAAAGCAATACCGTCCTTCTCTAAACTCCAACCGCGATCGCTGACCTGTACGTCAATGCCTTGCTGCGCTAGAGCATCTGTAATGGCCTCAACTGAGCTAGCTTGCTCAATTGCCTCATCAAGTACCTCCTGAAGCTGACTTTTAACAGTTGGCTGAGGTGGCTCAGCGCGTGGATGTTTAGGATCCTCATATTGAGCTTGTTCAGCAGCCAGACGATGTACTTGCCCAGATGAATCCCGGCAGCGATCGACTTCCCAGCTATTGGGCTCAGCAGTCAGGCCCATCTCCTGCTCCACGTCACGGATGGCACTTTGAAAGCGGTAGTAGTCCCAAGAAGTCGGAGCGGCAGTGCCGTCGCTTTTAACTCGATTGACTACAAGATGAAGGTGAGGCCGAACCTCATCAGAGTCCGGATAAGTCGTATCCTCATGCAGATAGGCCACGGACTGACACTCCTCTAACCCCGCTTTCTCCAGAAAACTAACCGCAAGCTGGTTCCAATCAGCCCGTGAAGCCAGCTCATCGGCTTGAGCTACTGAGATAGAGATGTGATAGCAAGGCTTTTCAACGCGATCGCTTTTGGCTGCCCTAGCTTCCATTGCTGCGGCTACGACGAGGGGATTGATGGGTTGGCCTAGCAGAGCATTGAAGCAGCCGGGCGTAGAGGTATGAACAATCTGAGGGGGCTTATCTTCTCTCACAGCTACGTAGCGATGGGTAGCGCGAAAATCCTTAGTGGTCTGGGCGTTAACGATTGCCATCAATCTGTATTGCTGAGTTTCGATCAAGAAGCGCTGTCCTTGCTCAGTAAGCAAGAACAAGGAAAAACGAACTAAATCAATTTTTTCTCTTCTGATGCTAAAACAAAAATATCTAGATCGAATTGATAATTACTCGACCAAAAGAAGGAAATTTAAAAGCCTGTACAGATTTTGCATTGCCTGACCTAAATTGATGTGAAAACAGTTTTATTTATTGACCCCAGAACACACCGAAATCCACCAGAACGCACCAAACCAGCCCAAAACACCCCAAAAATCACCAGAATTCCCCAAGTTGCCCCAAGAAAAAATACGAAAAAATGGCCTATTTTGGCTTTCTTTTCTAAAGTCAACCCCAGAACACACCGAGACACCCCAAATCACACCAGAACACCCCAAATCACCCCGGAACACACCCAGCAGAAAAAGCCAATTTATATTACACAATCGGCCCATGCACTAAAGTATACAACTCTGATTCTTCTATCAAAATCTGGGCGAGGAAACGAGATAATAATACTCTGAGTACGACATTGCTCCTCTTGATAGCACTAAGCTTTGTTATAGAAAGGATCCAGAAGAGCTGTTTCAAGAACGTAATCAGGCACAGCAAAAACTAGAACGGGCGCAGGCCAAACTACGAGAGCGGGGCATTGATCCCAGTGAACTTGAGTAGAGGCCCCCTTGCCCTTAACGATTTTTGTGTCACCTTATAATTGCTGTTTCAACAGTAAGAGCAAATCAAACAGTATTCTGAGATGCCACCCTCCCCAGGCGGCAGAGGTGGCCGCTAGCATTGTTGGCAAGCAGGATCGGGTCATTGTCACAGAGTCCCGCACCCATGAGGGGTTGCTCAGCGGCTCAAAGACCTACACGGAGAATATTCGCGGGACACACATTGTCATGCCTTCGGAGCTCCAGGTGCTTCCGGAGCTGGTGGGTTATCTCGATATTGCGGATGGGTTACCGCCTGCCAGGGTCAAGGCGCAGTATCAGGATTATCCCAGGGTGAATCAGCGAATCGTCAAAAACTTCAAGCACTAGACAAAGCAATAAGTAGAACAAACAAAATTCAGGATCTTATAGAAGACCTCGTTAACGAAATTGGTGGATAGTTTAGGATTCATCGTCTAACGGGTGTCCTCAACCAGGCGCTAGGCAACGAACGGCAGTTGCCAGAGCGCGAACCCGCCAATCTAGAAAGTGTGCTCGATGCCTGTCCCAGTTTAGAGTTCATCATTGATGGCACCGAACGCCGGATCACTCGCCCCAAAAACAAAGCCGACCGCAAGCAGTACTACAGCTGCAAGAAGAAGTCCCATACGGTTAAGAATCTAGTGATTCATGACCGCAAGGGCAAGGTGCGCTACTTAAGTGACACCTATGAAGGCAAGAAACATGACAAAGCGATTGCCGATAGCGAGCACCTGTCGTTCCCTGAAGGCAGTACGTTATGGCAGGATACGGGGTTTCAGGGCTTTGCCCCAGAGGGGGTGACGATTCAACAACCGAAGAAGAAACCTCGCAACCGCTCTCTGACAACCATTGAGAAGATGAACAACCGAAGTATTTCCAGCCTTCGTATTGAAATGGAACACCACATCGGTGGCGTCAAACGCTGCCAAATTCTAAGACAACCCTTTTGCAATTGGCTTGACCACTACGTCGATGACGTGATACAGACTGCCTGCGGTTTGCATAACTTCCGCCTGACACACCGAGCAAAGCCAGGTCGTCTAATGGGTCAAGCCGCTTGCCCCCGAGATAGGAGGATATGGTGACTTCAACCGATTCCTCTCTTATTTCCGATAAAGTCTAATGAGATTATCTTGACTCATGGTGTATTACTTATCTGGTCGTTTCACTTGCCAGAAGGATACGCCTTTTTTTTCCCTCCTCGTAAACCACTTTTGGTTATAACTCTACCTAGAATCAGCAACGCCGATGCTCTTTGGAAGGATTTAACAGATAGACTAGCCATTGGGAATTAGCTGATTGAGCGTTTGCAGTAAGATTTGCTCGTTATAGGGCTTAGAGAAATAGGCAGTCGCGCCTAGTCCCATCGCCAACTGACGGTGTTTTTGGCCGCTGCGGGAGGTGAGCATAATCACAGGAATTGTTTCAAAGGTTACGTCTGCTTTGGCCTTGGCGAGGAAGCCATAGCCGTCAAGCCGAGGCATTTCAATATCGCAGATTACCGCTTGGGGAGAGAGTCCTTCCTGAAGTTTATCCAGCGCATCTTGCCCATCTCTAGCCTGTTCAACCCGATAGCCTGCTTTTTCTAGCGTTAGCGCTAGAAACCGGCGTACATTGACAGAATCGTCCACAATTAGCAGGGTAGGGCGGGCGATCGCTGGGCTGGCCAAGGAGGGCGCTGGCTGACGGTTGACTTGCTCAGCTAGCTGATAGGACAGGTCGGGTCTAGGTTTAGACTGGATATCGGCTGATCGCTGGTTACTGGTAATCCACCGCAGCAGCTCCGGCACGCTGACTAAAGGTACGACGCGGCCATCCCCCAAAATGGTGCAGTTGCTAAAGCCAGACGGCAGCGGTAAGTTACCTTCTACCTGACGAATGGCGACTTCCTGCTCTCCCCAACAGCGATCAACCTGTAGCCCTACGCACTGACCGCCATAGTTGACGACCAAAACAGTGAGAGTATCGATCGCGGGCGGTGTTTCTAGCTTGTAGGCTGGACGGGGCCCATTGAATATCAGCCACTGGGACAGCCGCACCAGTGGAATGACGCGATCGCCCCATTTGAAGCCTTCGCTTTGAGCCGTAGGCAAAATATCCTCCGGCGGCAGCACTAGAATTTCCTCCATCGCGTCGGTGGAAATAGCTAGGGCCATGTTCTGGCTCTCTGCCAGAAGAATGCGGGCAATGGAGAGCGTCAGCGGCACTGAAAGGGTAAAAATCGTGCCCTGACTCGGTTCAGTCTCGACGGTGATTTCGCCGCGCACCTGCTTCAGGTTGCTGCGCACCACGTCCATGCCAACTCCGCGCCCTGATAGATCAGTCACCTGCGCTGAGGTGGAAAAGCCGGGTTCAAAGATGAGGGAGAGTAAGTCTTGCTCACTGGCTGCCGCCAGCAGCTCCGTATCTAGGCCCATTTGCTCAGCCCGCTGACGAATTTTCTCCAAATCAATGCCGCGACCATCATCTTTCAAGGTGATGACGGTGCGGTTATGGTGGCAGGCGGCGCGGATAGTAATGAGCCCCTGACGGGGCTTGCCGCTGGCGCTGCGGGCGGTAGGCGTTTCTAAGCCGTGATCAAAAGCGTTGCGCAGCAAATGCATCAGCGGATCGGCCAGGTTCTCTAAAATATTGCGATCGACTAGGGTACTGCCGCCAACAATTTTGAGTTCTGCTTCTTTGCCATGCTGCAGACACAGCTCTCGCAGCGCTCTCGGAAAGCGCTCTAAAATATCAGAAAGGGGCCGCATCCGAATTTGAGTCAGGCCGTTTTGCAACTGCTTGCCTGTTTTATTAAAGCTGCGCCCGGTTTGCTCGGTTTCCGCCAGCTCCAGTTCTACATCGCTGGTCACCTCCTGAATCTGCACGATGGTTTCCATCATTTCCTGAGAAAGCAGATGCAGCTCGCTGTAGCGATCCATCTCTAAGCTGTCAAAGCCATTGTCTATGACAGTTGTGGGCTGGCTGTGCTCCCGGCTGCGAGCGGGCGAGGTAGCGACCAGGGCCGCAGATGGCAGAGTGGGCTGGCGAATTATTACCTGGTCGTAGGCGGAGCGTAGCTGGCTGTTAGCGGTCTCTAACGTGCCCACCCGCTGCTTTAGCATGTCCACCAGGCTACGTAGCCGATTGACATTCAGGGTCAGGCTGTTGCGCTCAATGGTGAGTTCGCTCATGAGATCATTGAGCAGATTGAGCCGCTTTACCGACACGCGGACGGTAGTGTCAGGTTCTTCAGCGGATGCAGCCGTGTCAGGCTGCACCTCTAGGGCTTTGAAACTGGGAGAAGGCGTTGCGGAGTCGGGCCAGAGGCTGGCGCCAGCCGTTTTTGCCAGCTCAGGCTGCGCTGCTGCTGGAGAGGGCAAGTCAACGCCAGCACTGTCTGCCACTGCCGGAAAATCAAACTCAGCCGTTCCAGTCATCTCAGCGGCCTCTGTAACCAAGGCATCGGCGACCAAAGCGTCTGCCGCGGGCAGCCTGTCAGCTTTAACTGCCGCCACCTGAGGTTGTTCAGCCGTGGGAGTGTCTTCTAGATCGACAATTGTTTGGGGCAGGAGAGAGAGCTGCCCGGTGAGGACGAGCGCCTGCGATCGCCGCCAAGCGGCTATAGCCTGCTGGGCGATCGCGCCATACTGGCCGGGGGTAGCTTCTAGCTGCTCTACTACAGAGCGACACAGAGAGATAAAGGCCGGTAGCTGCAACATCTCCCCCAGTCCTTCTAGCTCCTGCGCCAGAATCATCACTTCTTCATTGAGGCAGGGCTGCTGCGGATCGGCTAAAATACTCTCTAGCCGCTGTAGACAGCCTTCTACCTCTGTTTCAAACAGCATAGGCAGAATATCTTGCCCTTCCTCTGGCGACAGCATAGAAGCGGCATCTTCGGCCTCTGGCTCGCCCAAACGCTGGTGAAGCTGCTCAAAGATAGGCTGCGCCTTGTGGGCAAGCCAGGTAGACTCAACCGGCTGCTGTTGCTGGTTCCAGACAATCACCTGCCCCAGACAGTCCACTGCCGACAGCAGAAGCTGTTCCAAGCTGGCGTCAATTTCGAGCTGCCTTTGAATTTTCAGCACCTTGAAGGAATCTTCTAGCTGGTGGGCTAGCTGACTCAGCACTGAGTAGCCCATCATGCCGGAGCCACCTTTAATCGAGTGGGCCGCTCGCAGCGCCCCATTCACTTTATCCGTATCTACCTGCCCCTGCGCGATTCCCAGCAGAGCTGCTTCTAAGTCCTTGAGATATTCTTGGGCCTCGTCGAGAAACTGCCGCTTGATTTCTAGTTCTTTCTGCTCAGACATCGATTATCCCTCGGCGTGAACTTTGAACGTGCCAACTGAAGCCTGGAGCGCTTCGGCTACGGTGACGGTAGAGCGCAGTGCATTAGAGACCTGGAGCGAGGAGCCAGAGGTATGCTTAGACACCTCAGCAATCATCTGCATCAGCTGAGATACGGAGGTTGAAGTTTCTACCTGAGATACCGTCGCGGTGGAAATTGACTGGACTAGCTGGTCAATTTGGCGAGAGACATCCACAATCTGATCGAGGCTAGCCTTGGCCTCTTCCACTAGCTGCGTGCCCTCAACCACCTGGGTCGTGCTTTGCTCCATTGCTTCGACCACCTGTGCCGTTTCTCGCTGAATAGCATCGACAATTTTTTCAATTTCCTGGGTCGCGGCGGCGGAGCGATTTGCCAGTTCCCCCACTTCCTCGGCTACCACCGCAAAGCCCTGTCCTTCTTCCCCGGCGCGGGCGGCCTCAATGCCAGCATTGATTGCCAGCAGGTTAGTTTGTAGGGCAATTTGATTGATTAGGGAAACGACTCTAGAGATTTGTTGGGACGATTCACCCAGGCGCTTTACCTTCTTGGCAGTCGTGCCAATAGTTTCTCGTAGCACTAGGATATTTTGTTCGGTGCGCTCCATCGCTGTCCCTCCCGATTCTGCGGTGACGGAGGCGGTGTGAGCCACCTGAGCCGCTTGACGAGCGCTTTCAGCTACCGACTGAATTGACTGGGTCATGACCTCAACTGAGCTGAGCGCGCGGGCGATGTCTTCTGTTTGGCTGAGGGCCTCATCGGCTAGCTGACGAATGGCCTCTTCGTTTTCACCAACTGACTGGTTGACCTGCTGGGCGGTTGTCTTTACCTGGGTGACGATTTGCCGCAGATTTTCCACGATTGAGTTGAAGAAGTCAGCTACAGTGCCAATTTCGCCGGTGGTGACATCGGCGCGAACGGTGAGGTCGCCGCTAGCGGCTCCTTCTACATCGCTGAGCAGATTGATCAGCTGGGTTTGGAGGGCTTCTTTTTGCTGCTGCTGCTCGGTGGCAAGTGATCGCGCCTGTTGGGCCGCTAGCGCTCGCTGGTTCAGCAGCTCGCAGCGATCGAGGGCCAAACCGACCTGGGTGGCAACCTGCGTGAAAAAGTCAATTTCAGTCTTAGTCCACTGGCGAGCTCTAGAACATTGATGGGCAATCAGCAGGCCCAAGAGCTGGTCGCCCTGATTGATGGGCGCCACCAGATTTGCTTTGACTTTGAACGGCTCAAGCTGTTTGAGATGGCATTCAGTCAGTCCAGCTTCATGGATATTTGCAGTAGCCTGAACTCGTCCTTGCTTGTATTTTGCAACGTAGTTCTGCTCGAAGCAGGGATCGTAGATTTTGGCCCCTAGCGCCGGCGGCCAAGGTTCAGCCACAGACTCTAGGGTAATCGTGCCTTTCCAGGTCTGATCAAAGCGGTAAACAAGGACGCGATCGGCCTGGAGGGTCTGACGCACTTGGCCCACCGGCAACTGGGCTAACACATCCTCAGCCGTTTCAGCCTCTAGGGTTTTGAGGGTGATGTCGCGCAGTGCCTGCGATCGCTCCGTTTCAGCCAGTCGCCCTTGCAGATAGACGACCTGATCGAGCATACTGCCCAACTGCAACGCTAACTGCCGCATGAAAGTAATTTCTAGGCTCTGCCATTTGTGGCTTTCAGCGCAGTGATGAGCAATGAGTAGGCCGAAAAGGTTGCCTTCATTCAGAATGGGCACCACTAGGTTGGCTTTGATTTGCAGCCGCTCCATCAGCTTGAGGTGATCGGGGTGGAAGCCGGCGTTGAATACGTCATCATTGGCGACGACTCGGTCTTTCTGATAGCCCTCAATCAGCGGTTGGGGAATGCAGGGATCTTCGATTTGATCATTGAGGGCCTGGGGCCAGCCTGGCGCAACGGACTCATGCGAGATGTAGCCGCTCCAGTCTGGGTTGAAGCGATAGACTACCACGCGATCGCACGCTAGAGAGCTGCGGGCCTCCGTCAGGGCTTTACTGAACGCCGGCGTCAGGTCTTGCTGATCGCGGATGCGAAAGGCCGCAATCTCAGACAGCAGACGGGCCTGCTCGGCAGCGCTGGTCTGCTCCTGCAAAAAGCCCTTAATCCGTCCGACTAGGGTATTGAATGTGTTAGCCAAAGTTTGGGTTTCCCGCGCTCCGCAGGGTACAGCGGTGGCCTCCAAGTTACCCTTAGCTACTGCCTCAGCGGTACTGGAGAGATAGCGCAGCGGGCCAGAAAGCTGGTTAGCTAAGCGCAAAATAACGGCTGTGGCAACGCCTGCGGCGACCAGAGTAACGAGAATAAAAACAAGCACTAGATTTTGACCTGCTGCTTCTAGCTCATCGTTGGCGATAGAAGCGATCGCCATCATGCTCGTATCTTCAATGCCAGAGAGAAAATATTTGCGCTCTTGGCTGGTGAACGTTACTAGAATTCCCTGATTGGCTGTCTCGTCTAGTTGAGTGATCGCCAGTTCACCCAGATTGTATTGAGCCTGTAGCTCTGCTTCCAAGCTAGCTATATCCATGCCCTCTGATAGGGTGCTGTTTAAGGCGGCTGCCACCTCGCCAACCAAAGTGCCGCCGGTAATTTCCGAGGAGGTGGTTAGGCCAGCGGCTGTGACAGTCTGCAAGATTTTGCCCGAGGCCGCATCTAGAAGCTGCACCTGCTGGGAACCCTCAAAGCCGCTGCGTCTGAGTATCTCTGGCAGTGCTTGCAGCGTGGCTGAATCAGCAGCTACGACGGCTTTGACCACGCCCAAAAAATCTCCCGTCTCTGGGTCAGCAATGGCCTGGCTAAACTCGATGCCAAAGGTCTGGGCCGATTCATCAAAAATAGGCTCTGAAATCCAACTTGTGTTGCTTTGCGCTCCCTGCCACCAGGCTTCATCGCTCTGCACAAAGTCTGAAGTCGGGCTGCTATAGGCCACATTGAGGCCGCGCTGTTCCGTAAAAAACAGCTCAGCTAGTCCAGCGGTAGCCGCTGTTTGGCTCAGATAGCTATTAAGGTCTGCATTCACCCGCAGCAGCTTGGTTTCAGCGAAGCGCTGTTCCGCCTCTGCCAAAGAGAGATCACTCAGTTCTGGCGATCGCTCACCGGCTGACTCAGCCGCTTCCACGACCAGCGGATTGTCCGCTACGAGCTGAGGAATTTCCGCTAGCGCGTCGAGGGAGTCGCGGGTGAGTTCACTGGCTAGAATAGCTTTGCTGCGTACTTGCTGAGACAGGTCTGCTTCTAGACTTTCATGAATGACCCGGTAGCCTACCGTACTGGCGATCGCCAGCGGAATTAACACCGCCGGCAGAATGCCGCGTAGAAGCTGAAACCGCAGGCTTTTGGCCTGACCGGGTTGGTTGGAGGCCAACCGCCAGGTTAGCTCAGGCGGCTCGCTGCTGAGCGGCAGGGTTTGAGCTAAGTGGTTAGAGGCTGAGTCGGCGCCAGCGGCACTGACCTGCTTGAAAGGAGTAGCACGATCAATCATGAGAGTAAAATCCTTGGAGACGGTTCGGAGACTGAAATGAAAAATGGGAAAAGCGGGTCTTCTGGAGCAGTTCTGGCCGCTGCCGTGAGCCTGCTCAACATGCAGGTGCGGCGATCGGGTCGCTGGAGAGATAACGGCTCTCCTAGCAACTTTTGAAAACTGGAATTTGGCGCAGGTGCCCTTGAGGACGGACAGCACCGTTTAGAGCGGTGTCAGCGCTTCTGGATTTCGTAGCAGCGAGGCTTGACTGACGGCTGCCGCATCTAGAACCAGTAAAATTCCTTGTTCTTGCCAAATGCATCCCTGTAGGTAGGGCACCAGTCCAGTCGTGGTCTGTCCTAGCGGCGACTGAATGCGATCGCGCTCAAACCAAACCATGCCGTCAATTTGCTCAACCGCTAAGCCCAGTCGCAGTTGGCCAACGCAAATAATGATTAGGCTGTACTGCTGAGCTGCCGTATCCAGGTGATTTAGCGCCAGTAGCCCCGCTAGATCAATCACCCACAGCACCCGGCTACGATAGTTCATCAGCCCTAACATGCAGGCAGGCATGTTAGGCATTGGTGTCAAGCGCAGCAGCGGTAGGGTCAGCACCTCCTGAACATGCTGCATTGCAAAAATAGCCGGAATTTTGGCACCCAAATGAAACTTGAGAAACGCTTCGCCCACCGCTTTTTGGGTGCGATTGGGCAGTGGAACAATGGCTGAACTATTCATGCAACTTGCAACTTTAAAGAGTGACTGACTTGACGGCCCGAATGAGCTGTTCTTTGGAGAAGGGCTTGGTGATGTAGGCATCAGCGCCCTGCTTCATGCCCCAGAGCCGATCGATTTCCTGATCCTTTGAAGAACAGATGACCACTGGAATGCTAGCGGTTTCCTGATTTTTCTTGAGGTGACGGCAAAGCTCGAAGCCGCTCATACCAGGCATCACTACGTCAGTTACGATCGCAAAGGGTTTAATCGAGACGGCTTTAGCAATTCCTTCCTGGGCTGTTGTGGCGCAAACAACGTTATAGCCGCTGTCATGCAGGTAGTGACGCATCAACTCCATTTCAGAGCGCGTATCTTCAATGACCAAAATTGTTTGGGTGAGAGTAATACTCATCAGCTGAGTTCCTGAAAAATGTAGGCAACTGTCTAAATTTCCCTGTCAGCGAGACGATCAGGCAGAGGCTGCTGACCTAGATGCAAATCCGTTAAAACTGGAGTGAAACGGAACTGTTTAGCGTCAGCTTCACTTTTAATCTGGCTGTCTGACGCCCACGACCCTACCGCAAATGCTTAAACATAATTTTGAGCAGAGCGGGCTGGGTAAACGGCTTGGTTAGGTAGCCCGAAGCGCCTACCAGCTTGGCTTTGGCACGATCGATTAGGCCCGTATTGCCTGTCACCATGATGATGGGCGTCTGCTTAAACAGCGCATGTCGCCGTAGCAGTGAGCAAAGCTCGTAGCCATCTAGATTGGGCATGGTGACGTCTAGCAAAATCAGGTCAGGCTTGTTGCGGATAATCTTCATCAGAGCGCTGACCGGATTTTCAATGCGCAACACCTTGAAAGATTTGTCGTCTAAAAACGCTTCGATCGCGTTCAGCACAGTAGGACTGTCATCAATACAGGCGACGGTATAGACTTGCTTCGGTGCAGCGCTAGCCGGCTGCGGCATCCCAGGCGATCGTGCTGCTGACTCAAGCGGTACGGCTTGCCTTGTCTCAGTCGGAGGCGCAGGCATAGGTGCTTTTTTGGCCGTCCGGTCTGCTGTTGCCGCCGATCGCTGATTAAACTTGCGCACCTGACAGGCTTCAACCACCGAGCGCAAATTTAGGTGACAAAACCGGGGGAGCTGAGCCAACTGACCTTCGGGCAGAATATCGTAATTGCCCATCTGTAAGGGCAAAACGGTTTCTAGCACCTCTTTTGCCAGCGCTTCAATCAGCTCTGCCGCTTGGATCGGCGTCAAATATTGCTGCCCAACTAGCCAGCAGATAGCTTCATAGTCCCAGCAGCGACTGCTATCTTCTTCAATCGGCTTTTCGAACAGCAGCCGTACCTGCACCCGCACTGGGCTGACTAAGCTAGGGATTTGAGCATTCAAGCGACGCAGATAGCGATCGAGGCGATCGAACGGGCTGAGAGAGTTAGAAGCATAGATCAGCTGGCCTTTTTCTAAGTACAGTCGCCAGCGATTGGTTTCGTCAGTGACTTGTAAACAACCGCTCACCTGTTGACTTACAGCTTGCGCTAAAACGCTGAGTAGGTGAAGTTCTTGGGGAGCGCGATAAGAGTAGCTATTCATAGCAAGGACACTTGTTCTTGTGCGCATTTCAGCTAATTTGCTTAAGGAGTATGGAGCGGATCAGGCAGGTTCTCAATTGAAAAAATGTGCCTTTTCAACTGCAACTTTGTCGATGGACAAGTTAATCAAACCCAAGTGGCTTGAGAACTTAGCAGATTGAACACCCTGATCGTGAAAGCGCGTAATGCCCTGACTTTTTGACTTGTAAGCTCTACCTAGCTGGATGGGGCACCAGCTCAACGCCGAAAACTCAGTCAGGTCGAATCAGCCCGACGTTTTTGATACTGGTGCAATTTCGGGTAAATCGCAATTCAAAGTCTTTAGGTTCATGCTTTCTTGACTTTTAAGTAGTAAATTTTACGTTAATTCAAATTAATCCTTGTCATCTATTTGAAAGGTGATATAGTTATAACTTCCAAAACTGCAATTTAGTATTTCATAAGCAATAATGCTTATCGAGCTAAAGCAGGCTTTTTGATCCTTTTCTCGATCTTTTTAGTCTTCAAAGAGCTCTTCTGAAGCAAAAACAGTTTTCGGCAAAAACAAAGCTATCCCCAAGCCGAAATATTTTTGTTTACAAGAGCAAGTTTTCTACTTAGCTGATTTTGGTAAAAACTTCAACTGGCTAAGCCGTATTTAAGCCATTTTGCGTAATTTTGCTGAAAAACAGGCTTAATAGTCCTGGCTTTCCTTGTTTTTTTGTGAAGAGTTAGGTTAGTTTGCGTACTGAAGGCAAAAGCGTTGCCTTAACCAGGCTGGGGCAAATGCCTGACGTTAAGGCCAGTGCATCTTGATGCTCTTTTCTGAACTCAACAGCCAAAACTCAGCTATTTTTGAGCTAATGCTTTACCGCAAACTGCAATAGCTTTGCTGCATCCACTATTTTCTTAGTCATAAGGCCGGGTCAACCCATCTAGCGCTTGCAACCGTTGGTGGATAGCGAATACCGACCTCGTTCCTAGCTGTAGCTGTAAAACCAAGAATCGGTATAGAAACAGTTTTGCTCAGGGCGCGGGGCAAAGTGACGCTCATGACTTGCCAAGATTTTTAATCTGCATCTGCTCAAAACTTCCCTGTAGCGCAGGCCGGAGGTCATCACCTCTGAGCCTATCAGTTCAGCCTGCTCGAACTAGCTTTAGCCGTCGCTGCTCTGACGGCTCAGCTGGTAGCGACTTTATCTAAAATCTTGCTCCCAAATTGATGATGAGAGAATTAGCCCCCCCTTTTTTACCGAGGCCAAGCGATCGCGCTGGCTCTAGTACCAGAACTCTGCTGCCGGGATTAGCCCTCGGCCTGATGCTGACGGGTACCGCCTACCTGCCGCCTGCTCAGGCGGAGACTTCGGAGCCGGACTCTTCAATGGCGATTGCGGTGGCAGCAAACGCTGCTAGCTTATCGCCTAGCTCTGCTATCGCAACATCTCCAGTCACGCCCAAGGTAGCTAGCCTCCCGGCAGCCCCCGTACCGCTGGCAGCGGCCTCAGAAGCTGCGGCTGAACCGTCTTTCCCAGCCAGCCAGCCTGACGCTGAGAATCGAATGCCAACGGTGATTGGAGCTGAAACCCAGCCAGCGGCTGAGTCTCTGCCGCTAGCCATAGACTTAGCCCACAGGCCGAGCGATCGCGCTGTTAGTTTAGTAGAGCCTACCGAGACGGCTGAAGCCGCCACTGCCTCAACCGAAACGGCTGAACTGCCCATGGCGGCACCTCCACCGCTGCAAAACTATCAGCCGCTGGTGCAGTATCAGGCGGCGGCAATCCTACAGGATGACGAATTTTCGGGCCGTTTGCGAACGACGGCTATCTATGCAGTCAGCGAACAGATGCTGTTCGGGGCCACAGTCGATTTAACAACGGGTAATACCTTTGCCGATTCTAGAGAAGAAGGTCTTAGCCTGAACGAGCTGTACGTCTCTGCCGCGCCGCTCGATTCTCTGCCCAATCTGCGGCTGGTGGCAGGGCTACTGGATTTGACTTCGTATTTCGATCGCAACAGCTTTGCCAAAGACGGGGCTACCCACTTCTTCAATCCCGTCTTTCAAACCAATCCCGCTCTCAGCGCGGCGGGTATAGCCACTCGGCCCGGTCTGCTGGTGAACTGGAGCGCTACTGATCAGGTTGAATTTAAGGCCGCTGTCTTTTCGTCAACCCGTGACTTGGGTGAGTTTGACCTTGACGGCTTTGCCACTGAAATGGGCTTTCGAGCCCAAAACCTGATTCTGCGGGGCACCTTTGCCACTGCCCGCGATGCTGGCTCGGCAGATGGCTTCAGCGAAATCTTTCAGTTTGATCGCGGCTCAGCCTTTGGCCTGCTAGAGGATGACCGGGAAATAGCCTATGGCCTCAATGCGGAATACTTCATCGAATCGCTGAATCTGGGTCTGTTTGGCCGCTATGGCTGGTATGAGAATACTGATTTGGGCCGCGATGGCCGCAGCTTTAGCCTCGGCCTCAGTGCTTTAGATGTCTTTAGCGAACGCGATCGCCTGGGTTTGGCCTACGGTCAGGCTTTATCTAATGACGCGGCTCGCCGGGGTAAAACACCGGACGTGTGGGAGCTATTTTACGACGCGCCGCTGGTCAGTGGTCTACGAGCGGGGGTGAGCCTACAGAGCCGCGCCGAACTGTCGGAAACCGTTTTAGGACTGCGTCTGAGAGCAGACTGGTAGAGGAGTAAAGCAATGAAGCTACAAAACAAATTTATGCTGGCGCTACAGGCGCTTTCTCTGACAGCGTGTTTAACGCTGATCAACAGTTTGGCAGCTCGTCCGGTGCTGGCTCAAACCAGCGCCGTCCAAGCCGGCTACGGCTTTTTAGAGCGGGGCTGGGTAGACGATGCAATTCGAGAATTCCAGCGGGCACTGGAGCAGCAGCCCCAGTCTACTGCCGCTCAGCTTGGACTGGCGATCGCCTACCAGCGGGCTGGACAGGACGCCCAAGCCTGGCAGACCTATCAGCAGATTTTAGCCCTAGAACCCAGTAACCGGGAGGCGCTGGCTGCCATCGGGCAGCTAGGGAGCTATCGACCGGAGTGGCAGGCTGAGGGCATCGCGGCGCTGACTACATTACTTCAGCAGACCCCGACCGATGTTTCCCTCAGGGCGCAGCGGGCGCTGCTGCTGGGCTACCAAGGACGCTTTGCTGAGGCGATCGCTGATTATGAACAGGTTTTAGCCGCCAGTCCCGCGCCAGAGACGGTGCTGGGCGCTGCCCAAATCTACACCTACAGCGGCAACTATGCCCAGGGATTGACCCTGTTTGAGCGCTACTTGGCAACCGGGCGATCGCTGCCAGCCGCTGGACTTATTGCCTATGCCGAAACCCTGCAGCAGACGGGGCGACCTGCCGAGGCGATCGCGCTGCTCAGCCGCCAGTTTCAGACTGCCTCCGACTCAGCTGATCTGCGGTCAGCTTTAGCTGTGGCCTACCAGCGTAACCAGCAAACTGCCGAGGCTTTGAATATTCTGGCACCGCTGCGTGATCGCCCTGAAGCCACCTTGCCTTTAGCACGGGCCTTGAGCCAGATTGGCCGTCAGACTGGAGATATGGTCCTATATCAGGAGGCCGCTTTGCTCTATCAGCAAGCTCTAGCGACCTCAATTGAGCCTAGCGTAGGCTTGGTCGCCGAGGTCGCCGAGGTGCTGAGCGAAGTCCCTGCCCTACAGCCAGAGGCCTTGCGGCTCTATGAGCAGCTTTTGGCTCAGACCCCGGCTCAGCCCGCTCTGCAAATCAAGCGCCTGCTTTTGGCCTACGAGCTGGGCCAAGTCTCTCAGACTGACATGCAAATCCAGCTTTTGAGCCTGCTGCAGCCACTACCCGCTAATGCAGTACTGCAACAGCAGGTAGGACAAGCCCTCATTCGCCTAGACAATCCCGCCCCTGCTCTGCTGCCGATTTATCAGTCTCTAATGGATGCCGCTGTGCCGGTGGACTTCCTAGCTTTCCGCGTGGCTCAAATGCAGATGATCCAGGGCAACTGGCAAGCGGCCAGAGCGGCGATCGCCACCTATCAGGCTACCCCAACAGGCCAGCAAGATCTGGCCCCTGTTTTGCTCTTAGCTGAGCTAGAGCGGCGGCAGGACAATCTGGCAGCCAGTATTGCCCAGTACGAAGCGATTTTGAACCAAACGGAGTCGCCCACAGTCACCGAAACAGCCCTATTGGGGCTAAGCGGAATTTATCAAAGCCAGCAGCACTGGTCGCTGGCTTTAGCCACCTACGATCGGCTGGTTGCGCAGCAGCCTCAAAGCAAGCGGGGACGGTTAGGACAGACTTATTTAGCCCTGCGATTGCAACGTCTCAGCGTGGCCCAGGCAGAATCGGTTCTGCGTGACTGGCTCGCGGCTCACTCCAATCTAACGGCCAGCGTCGTTTCACCCGAACTACTAGATTTGGTAGGCACCTTGCCGCCAGAACCCGCCCGTCAAACCCTATACGAGACTTTATTAGCGATCACCCCCACCCACATCGGCCTCAACCGCCGCTATGTGCAACTGCTGGCCCAGACGGACAAAAACCGGGCGATCGCCTATGTACAGCAGCTGACGACAGCTCAGCCAACGGCAGTGGGACTGTACTTTGTTCAGGGGGAAATGGCTCAGGTGTTAGGAGAACTGGACTTGGCTAGCCAAGCCTACACGGCAATTTTGACCCAGCAGCCGGAAAATACGGATACCCTCGCGGCCCTAGGCGGCGTCCGCTTTCAGCAGCGACGGCTAGAGGAAGCAATCGCTCTCTTCCAGCAGGTTTTGGCCTTGAAGCCGGGAGATTGGCAAATCCGCCGCATTCTGGCAGAGCTGCGGCTGGCCCAAGATCAGCCCATTGCCGCCCTACAGCAGTTTGCTGAGCTACAAACTGACAAGGCTGCCATTGAGGTGACTTCCCCGCTGGCCTACCGGATGCAGGATATCCGACTCAACTTTCTGCGCCGCCGTGGGTTCCAGCCAAACTGGGAGCGATATTAAGCCCCGTTCTGAATTTTGTCTTGCTATCAATGGCGATTGCTGCCCTGACCATACTCATCGTGAACGCCTCTACATCCTTATGTTGAATCCTTTTGGCAATTTTGCCATGTTCCTGTACCGCCCACTGCAGCTAGGCTTTGTAACGAGCTGCCTACTGCTGCAGGCCAGCTTGCTAGCTGCCTCTACCCAGGCCCAGTCTGCAACTGACAGTAACGCTGACGTCCCGGCTCAGCCAGAAACTCTAATCGAAAGCCTGCCGTTGCCTGTGGCCCCAGCTGAACCGCCCATTGTGGCTGCGGCACCAGCCGGTCAGTACGTGCTGGAGTTCAACCGTAGTCCGGTGGTGGAAGAGCGGCTGAGGTTTGAAGGCATTTATGACGAAGCGAGACTGTGGTTTACTCGCCCTCGTAACTGGCAAGCCCAGACAATCAAGGTGCTGCTGCGCTATCGCCATTCTGCTGCCCTCTATGCTACCCGCTCTAACATGACCGTTTTGGTCAATGGCACCAGCATTGGTAGCGTGCCGCTTAACCGCAAGCAGGGGGAATTGGGGGAGGCCATTTTTGAGATTCCAGCCCGCCTGATCCGCGACTATAACGAGGTGGTGGTAGCGGCTTTGCAGAACAACTCCCCCACCTGCACCCAAGATCCGTTTGATCCTTCCCTGTGGTCAGAGGTGCTGCCAGACTCCAAGCTGGTGTTTGACTTTGAGCCGCAGCCGATACCGCTGGACTTTGAGCAGTATCCCTATCCGCTGGTGGATACCCTTAGCTTAGAGCCGAACAAAATCGCATACCTCAAGCCCAGCACGGTAGCAGAAACCTGGCTCACCGCCGCCAGTCGCCTGCACAGTAGCCTAGGCCGTACTGTTGACTACCGCCCGCTGGAGACGCGCCTGGTGGATGAGCTGGGCAAGTTAGAAGCGGACGAGCGGCTAGTGGTGATTGGGACGTTGGCTGAGCAGCCAGCTTTGGCAGACCTGGCCTTGCCTCTGCCTTTGAAAGCAGATAAGTTTCTAGACGGTGAGGGCCAGCCCCTCCCGGATGATATCGGCGTGCTGGTGCTGACCACAGCCTTAGAGCAGCAGGTGCCGGTGCTGGTGGCAACGGGTAACGGTGCGGCAGGTGTGGCTAAAGCGGCTCAGTTCTTGGTGCACAGTGAAGCGGCATCGATCGCCACCGGGCAAGCTATTTTGGTGCAGCAGCTAGCCGAAGCCCCCAGTCCTGAACCACGCCGTTGGCCAAAGTATCTGCCGACAGAACCAAGCTTTGAGCTGCAAGAACTGACCACTTTCAACCAGAAGACCTTTGAAGATGTCACCGTTTGGGGATCACAGGCTCCGGCCCTAGAGTTTGACTTTCGCGCCCTGCCCGATGATCAGTTCCTGCCCGGTAGCTTTATGCGCCTCAGCTATAGCTATGGGCCGCAGGTGAATCCGCTTACCTCTCAGGTAGAGGTCACCATTGACGGGGTCGCCGTTGGCGGTGAGCGATTGCGCTCGGAGGATGGGGGCTATAAGGAAAGCATCAAGCTCAATCTGCCAACGGAGTTGATTCAGCCCCACTCAAAAATGCAGGTCAACTTCCGCCTCGACCCGCGCGAGCGTCGGTCTTGCAGCCGCGTCACCGATCAGCAGCTTTGGGGGACAATTCACGGCGATACCCAGTTTCAACTGGCCCGCGAGGTAGCAGCTTGGCTACCTGACCTGAAGCTGCTGCAGTATGGCTTTCCCTTCGCCGCGCCGCAGGATTTGTCCCAGACGGCGATTGTACTACCAAATCAGCCCAGCAATCGCGATTTGGCGGTCATGCTAGAGGTGAGTGAGCGCTTAGGACGGCTGAGTCAGGCGAAATCCGTTCAGCTCTCAGCTTACCGAGCCGATCAGCTCGATCCAACCACTCAGCAGACGCAGCACCTCATCGCCATTGGCACTGAAGACAACTTTCCGCTGCCAGAAGCCTTTGAGCAATCAGGCTTTCAGCTCGGCAGCGCTCTATTGCGGCAGTGGCAGCAAAGCCAGATTCAACCCCTCTCTGACGAAGAGGGGCTGGTAAAGCAAATGCGATCGCCCTGGAATTCCCAGCGAATGCTGTTGGCCCTGAGTGGCCAAACCGAGACTGGCCTAGACCATGTGCAACAGCTCTTCAACCGCGACGCCCTGTTTTATCAGCTAGAAGGCGATACGGTACTGATTCGTGCAACCGGCGCAGATGTAGAAATCTACGATCCGGCGGCCTACAGCCTAACCGTTTTACGTCAGGCTTCCCAGCAGCGAACCTCCTTGGAAAAAAGTCCACGACAGCTCTGGGTACGACTCCAGCGCCACTGGCTATTCTTAGCAGCGGGCACGATCGCAACAGCGCTAGTGTTTTACGGCATTGCCCAGCAGCTCCTCAAACGGCTCTCTCAACCGGATGCTTAGCGTCTCGTTCTCTTGGTCCCATCGCTTGCAGCTATCAATATTGTTTGAGATTTATTTACCGCCTATGGTTAGCTACCCCTCTCCCAACCGCTTTGGCTCATTGCTGCGGCGCTACCTGCGCCCGCTATGGCGTTTCATTAGCTGTCAAGCCCATACCTGGCTGGTGGATCGCTTACCGACAGGTTTTAGCTGGGTGTTGCACTGGCTCAGTCGTCAGCAGCTCATCCTGCTGGCAATCGCAGTTGCAGTTCTCTGTATGCCGCTGATTACCACTCGTCCGAGCGTTTGGCAACAAGGTCTGATTACGCTGCTGCTGATTGGCATGGGCCAGTTTACGCTGCGGTTAGAAGAACAGTCTGGTTTGGAGCGCACTGCCGAAGCCTTGCACCTGCTGCTGATCGCGCTGAGCCTGCTGACAACTGCCCGATATCTGTTCTATCGCAGCCAATATACGCTCAATTTTGACAACTGGATTTCCAGCTTTTTCTGCCTGCTGCTGTTTAGCGCTGAACTTTATGCGATCGCCACGCTGGTACTCACCTATTTTCAAACCCTCAAGGTGAAGCAGCGCCGCTCAATTGATCTATCGACTATTCCAGTGGAGCAGTGGCCCCAGGTAGACATCTATATTCCAACCTACAACGAAGATGTAGAGATCGTGCGCAAGACGGTCTTAGGAGCAATCGAAACCGACTATGCCCGCCAGAAAAAGCAGGTCTATGTGCTAGATGATGGCCGCAAATATCCTGAACGCCGGGCTCAGCTTCAGCAGATGTGCACCGAACTCGGTGCGCAAATGCTGGTGCGAGACAATAACGATCACGCCAAAGCCGGCAATATCAACACGGCGCTGCAACGTACTAAGGGCGATCTGGTACTGATTCTAGACTGTGACCACATTCCTGCCCGCGACATCCTCAGGGAAACCGTTGGCTTTTTCGAGAATCCCCAAGTGTCGTTGGTACAGACGCCCCACTGGTTTTATAACCCTGACCCCTTTGAGCGCAATTTGCTAACTGAAGGCCGGGTGCCTGTAGGCAACGAGCTGTTTTATAAGGTGTTGCAGAAAGGTAACGACTTCTGGAATGCAGCTTTCTTTTGCGGCTCAGCAGCAGTAATTCGCCGCCAGCATCTGCTGCAAGTAGGCGGCATCGCCACCGAAACCGTAACGGAGGACTGCCATACAGCGCTGCGGCTGCATTCGCTGGGCTATGAGACGGTTTACTACGACAAGATTATGGTGGCGGGGCTGGCTCCAGAGAAATTTTCTGCTTTTGTCGGGCAGCAAGTGCGCTGGGCTAGGGGGATGGCTCAAATTCTGCGACTAGAAAACCCCCTATTCAACCGCAAGCTGAAGCTACGGCTGCCCCAGCGAATTTGCTATTTCAGCGCCACTTCTCATTTCTTTTTTGGCTTTCCCCGGCTGATGTATGCCATTGCCCCTAACCTGTTCTTGCTGTTTGGCATCAGCGCCGTCAAAGGTCTGGGTTTAGAAACCCTGTTCTATGCCCTGCCCCACATTGCCCTCTCTATGCAAGCTAACCACATTCCCTATAAGCATGTGCGCTTTTCGTTCTGGAATGAAATCTACGAGTTTGCCTTGTCATTTCAGGCCGGAATTGTGACGCTGCTGGCGCTGGTAAATCCTAAGCTAGGCTCTTTCAATGTCACCGATAAGGGCCTGACCGTCAGCGAACGCAGTTTTGACTTAGATACAGTGCGCTACCTGGTAGTTTTGGGGACCATTACGGCGGCTTCGCTACTGACAATTCCCTTCTGGCTGATTCTCAGCCCTGATGATACCCAAGCGGTTTTAGTCAATGCGCTGTGGTGCGTGTTTAACCTGCTGTTGGTGATTGCCGCCTGTCTCGCTGCTTTCGAGCAGCCCCAACTGCGGCAAGCCCATCGCCTACCCCGCCAGCTCAGCGCCGTTGTGCACAGCGAAGGTCAGAGCTGGCCTGGCAAGACCATCAACGTCAGTGAGAGCGGGGCCCAAATCTGTATGGATGTCTGGCCTAATGTGGCCGATCAGGTGAAGCTAGAGCTGGTGGGGGACTATGGCTCGCGAGTGCTATTGGATGCCGCTATCATCCGAGCGGTGGCAACGCCCAAGCTACAAACGGTGCTGTCCCTGAAGTTTGACAACCTCAGCCGTACTCAGCTTGACGATTTAGTTATAGTAATTTACTGCGATGTGAAACAGTGGTATTCCCAACACCGGGCCGAACGCGATCGCCCGTTTCAGTCGCTGGGCTTTATCGTCACTAGCTTAAAGCGGGCTTTCAAGGAGTTTCAGCCAGAGCGCGGCGTCAAGATACGCAAGCAGGTCAGGGCTACGGCGGTGCTGTTCTGGGAGGGCTGGGGTGAGCAGGCGCTCTCGGCTCAGGTGAGCGAAATCAGCTCTCAGGAGCTGCGGGTAGAACTGGAAACCGAAGCGGATCTGCAGCTTTCCCAGCTAGAGCAGACCCAGCCACTTATCGGCCTGCTAGTGGGCCAAGCTAAAAACGATCCAGAGGCCCAGAGCTTACTCGCCCGGGTTGCCTATATTGAACCCCTGCCGCTAATGATGCCGGTGACCTCGCCGACCAGTCAACGGCTTGCCCTGGAACTTCGCTTTCCAAGCGATCTCAACGCTAAGCAGCAGCGCAAAATTAAACAGCTCCTGCGATCACTCAGCTAGTTCTCACCCCTGTGCCACCACCCGATGCTCCTTAGCCGACTTTCTCACCATGTCTCATCGATTAGAAAAAATTTTGTCTAATTGGCAACGACTTTGCTTCCTTGCAGCTAGTTGCTTGCTTATGACCATTGCAGCTAGCTGTTCTTCAGGAAAAATCCTGAAGCCGCGATTGCAACCTAGTCCTAATTTGGCCAGTCTCGATTTGCAGATAGAACCGGCTTCTCAGCCAGGAGGCTACATCCTTTCGGGAACTGCTGATTTGCCAGATGGTAGCAAAATTACGGTGATTGCTATGCGCTATCTGCGGCTCAAACAAACTTCTGCCAAGACTCAGCAGTCCCAGACGACCTATTCTATCTTGGACTATGACGTGGTAGATATTGACGGCAAGCGCTGGCAAACTCAGCTTGCCCTCTGGCGAGTAGCTGCTAATGGACAGTTTCAAGAAGCTTGGCAAATCCATCAGCCTGAATTGGAGCTAGCAGTAGAGCCAGAAGAGCAGGTAGTGTTTCTGACAACCCTAGCGTCGATTGATGATTTCAGAGCGAGTGAGCAGCAGTTGGCCCGGCGGGAACTGGAATTTGCTAGCCGGTTTGTCCGTACGACTGAGGCGGGTCAGCCTTATTTGCAAATCGGTGAGGCGATGCAGGTTGATTTGCCCCAGGAAAAAACTCACCCGGTGGCAATATCCCCTGAAGATATTAATGGCGGCTGGGGCAATCGCTTTTTGGAACTGCCGGATCCGCCTAATACGCGCCAGCTTGAATTTCCCGATCAACGACAGACGAATGCGCCGATCTTGCAGGGTGAAGTGCTTTATTGAAAGCGATCGCAGAACGGTATCCCGCTCAGGATTGAAATCACAGGCTCAGAGGATATTCGGAAACCCGGATAAGCGTGTAAGCTCAGGCCAATCTGCATGGCATGATGCGAATCATGGCAATATGGAGCAATGCCTCAGAGGAAGCTAGCAATCTCTCATAATAGATACGTGGGCATTGCTGGCCCTAACTGCTTAAAAATTTACTGACTATTCCCCGACAGAATAATGATGTCATCACTGCCGCTGTAGTTGCTGCCATCCGGCAGAATAGCTCCCTCTAGCTGAATCCCCTGCAAATTTGCCCTCTGCAAATTGGCATCGGTCAAATCCGTATAGCGCAGATCTGCTCCCTGCAGATTCGCACCTGATAAGTCTGCTTCTCGCAACACCGCCCCATAGAGACTAGCTCGCGTCAGATTCGCATTCTGTAACGTGGCCTGATTCAGCGCCGCTTCTCGCAGCTCCGTTTCAGTTAGAATCGCTTCGTCTAGGTTGGCTGCAATCAGGTTGATTTGCATCAGTTGCGATCGTGTCAAATCAGCCCGTCTCAGATTGACCTGCTCAAAATCAGCGCCGGTGGCGTTCGCCTCAACTAGTTGAGCCGCTTCAAGCTGAGCCTGTTGCAAAACCGCATTGACAAGCTGACTCTGAGAAAAGTTGGTCCGTTGCAAATTTGCCTGACTGAGATTAGCGCGGCTGAGGTCTCTGTCGCTGAGGTCTATCTCAGCCAGATTGCAGCCTATACACTGATTTGCGGTTTTGAGCTGCTTAAGGGGATGTGGGGGCTGATTCACCGGCTGCGTAGACTCAACCTGAATGACCGGGTTGGGGACAACTCGCTGTTGGGCAGCAGGTAAGGTATAAATCGTTATTGGTACAATAGCACCGACCATTAGCGTACCAAGTAAAAGCGCATTAAAATTCATTGGTTTAAGGCTACATGACGATATGAAATGAAGCGATTGAGATATGTTTTAGCCCTACTTTATTGAGCTTAGTCTCTTCTTCTAATTAAATTGGTAGTTTCCGAATGCTGCCCTAGAAGTATTGTAAATTTAGTGTGGAAAACCCTAGCGCGATCGCTGCAAACTTTGCCTAATATTTAAATTTATACCGATCTAATACGTAAAGAGCTCCGTATAATAGAGTAGAGCTTCGCTCAGAATTTGCCTACAAATAAGCTTGCTGACTTCATCCACTGGATGACTGCTAAAAATCAGCAGCTTTTCCATCATTAATAGCCTTTGATTTTTGATTGATTACATGTGGGGGTAGTCGCTGTTCCCTAGATCATCATTTTCTTAGAAGTCAACTTTTTCTGCATAATTAAGTCAGACTTTAACTCAAAATCAAGTTCAGAGCTAAGCTGTCAAACACTGAATTTTTCTATAGCTTTAAAGGTCTGAAATAGTTTATTTAGCTAAATTTTTTAATCGAGGTGCTGTTTTGAAAACATTCTTTAGGCGAAGATAAAATAATGGCTTATGCTCACTCTTCTCTTTAAAGAAAGAGAGAAATGTTAGGTCAATTATTGAACAAGCAAGCAAGCAATTAATTTAATCTTAGTTATTAAAGCAATGCTTCAGGTTTAGCTAGTAACATCAAACATCTTGTTCACTCTAATCGTTCTTCAATTAATCGAATATGCGCGATTCTCCTGTCCGTAATATTTTTCTACCTGCTGCTCTAGTCGCCGGTTCTGTATTTTCAGCTCTGATGCTGCCCACCATTTTAGAAAAATCAACCAACAGTCCGGTTAAGTCACTGCCGGTTCTCAGTCAAGCGGCTCAAATGAACTTGGAACAAATTCATAAAGACGCAGCAATTCCATATATTGGTACTGCCATTGTGCTCAGCGCCGGAGCAGGCGTGATCACCGCTGAATTAGCTCGTAAGCACTGGACTAAGGGACAAAAGGCTGCTCAACTGGCTACTCAATCTACGCAAGGACAGCCGATTCCTAGTCACACCCAAGCTCTAGAATCCGGCTTCAAATCTGAAGCGATCGCTGGCCAAACGGTTACATGGCCGTCTACTGAAACCTTCATAGAAGCCTGGCCGGAGATATTGGCCTCTGATGAGGCGACCGCAGCGATTGTAGAAGCAGAGGCTAGCCACACGGTCATCATTTTTCCAGGACAATATCAGCGCTGCCGAGTTCAAGTTCCCCGTTTACCAGAGCAGCTTTATGCGATTGAATTTGACGAGCAGTTTTACAGCTTGCTCAGTGCTGGTATACCTAAAAACGAGGCTCTAGAAGCCGTTGATCAGCTAGCTCAGGAAAATCGAGCCGCAATTTTGACTCGAATGAACCAGGGCTATGCTGTTTGGGTACTTGAGCCTCAGGCTCAGTTCGTCTCAGCAGCATAAATAGACTCTGGCACACGGCTAGAGTCACCCTTATTGATACTTAAAGCTTGGGATAAAAAACATGAAACCCGAAGAATTTTGGCATCAGTATCAAGCGGGCGAAAGAAACTTTAGCAATTTAACGCTGAATGCAGTTGACTTTAGCCACCACAGGCTCAGTCGGATCAACTTTTGGCGCTCTCGGCTTACAGCGGCTAGCTTTTTCGAAGCGATTTTGACTCAGGCTGATTTGAGAAATGCTGGGCTACAGCAGGCTGATTTGATCCGGGCTGATCTTGGAGGCGCTAATTTGCGAGGGGCTGATTTGAGGGCAGCTCAGCTCGATGGCGCCAACTTTCAAGCAGCTATCTACGATCGCACCACCCGATTTCCCACAGTGACAGGCCCCTGGCAGACCCAAGGCTATGAGATTGGGCCAGCGGCACAGCTAGTGAATGCGCAACTCAGTGGTGCCCGGTTGGAGGGAGCAGATCTCACCGGAGCAGCCTTAAACAATGCCCAGCTGCCGTCCAGCAATCTTTTTGGGGCAGCGCTACAGCAATCTCATCTAGCTGGAGCCAATCTCAGCCAGGCCAATTTGTCTGAGGCTGATTTCACGGCAGCCAACCTGAAAGGGGCTAATTTGAGCCAGG
This sequence comes from Sphaerothrix gracilis Ecp01, assembly GCF_030405905.1. Lineage (NCBI taxonomy): Bacteria > Bacillati > Cyanobacteriota > Cyanophyceae > Nodosilineales > Nodosilineaceae > Sphaerothrix > Sphaerothrix gracilis. Next base: position 1,065 of record NZ_JASATW010000032.1, on the reverse strand, counting down.
CGGATCTCAGCTATGCCCGGCTCTCTAGAGCCAACCTAATTGCGGCCAATCTGACAGCAGCGGTTTTGCAAGGGGCCAACCTGCAGCAGGCCCTCTATGACGCTAGTACGCAGTTTCCAGAGGGTTTTAATCCGCAAAGGGCTGGAATGCTTTGGATCGGGCCAGGAGCCTGCCTTTGGCACGCCGATCTAAGCGGAGCCTGCCTGGCCGGGGCTAACCTTAGCGGCGCTGTGTTGCTAGGAGCCAATCTGGTGGCGGCTGATTTATGGGGTGCCAATTTAGCTGAAGCCGACCTCAGCGGCGCTAATCTGACACAAACTAATTTGTGGGGTGCCAATCTGCGGGGAACAGATCTCCGCAACGCCATTTTGCCTCGAACCGCTGTTCAGGAAATTGACTTGACGCAGGCGGTGCTAACGGAGGCTGCTGCAGACCAGCTGATGGTGGGATAGCCCCCATCAGTAGAGAGCTACTTGTCTGATAGGCCTAATGCAAGCGTAGCTGCGAGTAATACCAATTCTCTAGATACCGGCTACAGATAATGCCTCGAGTATGGAAGCTCTCCCGGTTACCGAGGCCACTGTGTCTGCTGTCACACCCGTGGTGTCGCGTTTCAGGCTAAGTGGGATTTTCCCAACTCTTAGTGATCTAAGCTGGCTAATGCTTTGAACCCTAGCTCTTTATTCCTTTAGGCGATCGCGCTTGAAAATATTCGACAGAGATATTGCCGTTTAGCGCTTTTGAGTAGGTTCTCAGAGCGATACTGCGCTCGTGTCTTAAGAACAGCTAGCGATTTCTTCTCTTTTATCAAACAAAGAGCCAGCTTACTTATTAGAAAGACGTTATAGAGATGTTATAGGCGATCGCCCTATGTTCACTTGTCTTTCAGCGATCGTATTAACATGTTCTCTTCTCATTGAATGGGCAATTTTAATACAAGTTGCTTGTGCGTAAACAACTTGTATTATTTAGAGGCGTTTGCGCGTATAAAACATGTTATACAAATTTATACATTTGAACATGTTTATTATAGATAGAACAGGTTGCGCCTGAGACGCCTTAAAC
>NZ_JASATW010000031.1:0-58601 GCF_030405905.1 Sphaerothrix gracilis Ecp01 | reverse complement strand
CGATATCAATGGGCAGGTGGCCCTGCCAGAGGGCACTGTCCTCATTACCGAAATCTCAAACATTCTTGAGGCCAACATCATTCAGCTCGCAGTCGTTGCCATTGTCTATCAGGATGCGGCGGGCAGAGTTCGGCAAGAAGCCATCGAACCTGGCGTTATTACGGTGCGAGGCGAGGATAACGAACCGCTGGTAGCAGAAGTCGAAAATGATGGCGGTAGCAGCTTTGGCGATGACCTCTTAGTCGGCTTGGCCGGGGCGCTTGGCAATATCGGTCGGGTGATTAATGCCCCTAATGCCGTGACAACCGCTAGCTCCGGTTCGTCCGGTAATCGCACATCGACCAGCACCTCTACCACGGTTACCAGCGGCAACAACGACAATATCTTTGGCGCGGCTCTAGAGGGCTTCTTTACACCCACAGCCGAGCGCCTTTCTGAGCGCTCCCAAAATAACCGTGAGACGGCTCAGCCCTATTTAATTGTCGAGGAAGGTGAAGAGGTTTCTATCTTTGTTAATGGCTTACTGGAGGTGGCTCTCTAATGCGCTTACCCTGGCTCATTCCCTGGCTCTTTATCAGCGGCTTACTGCCAAGCGGCAAAGCGATCGCTCAGCAGATTCGGCCCAATGCGCTGCCTGATGTGCCCATACCTGCAGCATCACAGGCAAGACCTGCTACCAGCATCGTCAGCGCTCAGCGGGCTAGGCTCTATACCTCGCCAGTCAATCTTTATCCAGGCCGCAATAGCATCATTGACTTTGCGGCTACGGGCGAAGTCATCACCTTCATTCAGCTCAGTGATCTCAGTCACATCGTTTACGACACCAATGCACCAATCGATAGCGGAGTTGCTCAGATTGTCGCACTACGGCTGATTCAGCCGATTCCCTTCGAGGGGCTAACCAAGTCGGCAGTGCCCAACATGGTCATCAGCACGCTCGATGAGCAGGGCAATACCTACACCTACTTGTTTGACTTACATCAAAACTCTGGCAGACCTTCTCAAACCGAGTCGAACGGCATTGCGATCGCCCCAGCTGGCGAGGTCAGAGAAACTCGGCTATTCAACACCGTGGCGCTCAGGCCCAACGTACTCCGTACTGACCAGGGCGAAGCCACGTTAGAGGATATTGAGCAGGGGCTAGCGATCGCTATTGAGCAGGGCTATACACCCGCGAATGATCCGGTGGTCACAGAGATCAGGGAGGCGATCGCTCTAGCGCGTAACGGCACACCGCTGCGCACCGCCGCTGATCAGCTGGGGCTAGACATGGCCGTGCTCACTGCCCTGGGTGAAATCAGCATTGAAAACTCTATCTTGGCTCCCGTTGAGCAGGAGCCAATCACCCTTCCCGTTGAACCGAGCAGGCTTAACTATGATGATATTTGCCCAGTTACAGGATGCGATTTTCGACCCCTTTAGAGAAGCCTGGCAGGTTATCAAAGATGTCTTGTTCTCCACACAGGGGTTGGTTCTCATTGGTCTAGTTGTAGGCATCTACGTGCTGAATCTGCTCAGCCCGCGCAAAAACCAGCTCACCTCTGGCCGCTGGGCTAACCGGCAAGATAAGTTCAAAGCCGTCAGGCGAGCGCACAAGCAGCTCAGCTCCAGTGATGCCGATGATGTCTGCCTCTGGTGCGGGTCGCCTAGCCAGTGGCAGGCAGGAGGCTTCATAGCTGCTGCGATGACGCTCATCAACGGCACGCCGCCTACGGTCTATGTCCCCGATGCTAATCGCAGCGCAGTTGTTATCGGTAAAGCCGGATCTGGTAAGACCTTCAGTGTGATTGACCCGATGATGACATCGGCCATTGAGCAGGGCCACCCCATCTTGCTCTACGACTACAAAGCTGATGAGTACGGCAAGGGCGGCCAGCTCAGCTATCTGGCAACGCTAGCGGCGCGGCATGGCTACAACGTGCAGATTCTCGCACCAGGGCGAGCCTATAGCGGCATCGTTAACCCGCTGGATTTTCTCGAAGATGAAAACGATAGCACCACAGCCGGGGTCTTAGCCGAAGTTTTTCACAAAAATCTGACGGGCGGCAACAGCGGGCGCTCTGATGCTTTCTTTGGCCCTGCTGGGCAACGGCTAATTCAGGCTTTGCTCCAGTACGCCAAATCGACCCAGTACCCAGACCTGGCGATGGCCTTCAGCCTGGTGCAGCTTCCGGGATTAGTTGAGCGGTTATCGTATGCCGCTAAGCAAGATAGGTTGCCCTACTTCGTTCAGGTCAACTTCTCTCAGTTCATTCAGGCGGGAGCTAGTGAAAAGACAGCTTCCGGCATCATGGCGACCGCCGCTGATGTCCTCACTCGCTTTATTGCCCCTGACCTGCTGCGATCTCTGCTGGGCCAAACCAATATTTCTCCTGTGCTCCAGCGCAAAGAGATGCTAGTCGTGCAGTCAGATATCTTCCGCCAAGATGTCGTTAATCCGTTGCTGGCGGCGATTATCAACGTCGTCATCAACCGCAACTGCTCAGTACAGCGCGAGCATCCCTTTATCTTTAGCGCGGACGAGTTTCCCACTATCTTCATGCCCCAAGCTCCAAGCTGGCCCAATGAGCACCGCTCTAAGGGCTTTGTCGGTATCTTTGGCTTTCAGTCGTTCCCCCAGATTGTTGAAAGCTATGGTGAGCAACGAGCTAAGGCGCTGCTTTCGTCATGCAGCACGCGCTTCTGGTTCAACCCTGGAGACGTGCAGACAGCTAGGAGCTACACCGATGAGCTAGGCGAGGAAGAGGTCGTTTTTCAAACTAAATCCTATAGCCGCAGTCGTGGTGATGACTGGGGCCGCAATCGCTCGGTGAGTGAGCAGGTGCGTACCAAGAAGCTGCTGACGCCTGATGAGGTGATGCGCTTTGACGTGGGGGAGTGCGTCTACATCAACCCGGCTTACGGCCAGCTTCCCATCCACTATGAGCAGCTTCCTGTTCCCAAAGCCGATGTCAAGCTCAAAAAAGAGTGTGAAGGCATGTGGGAAACCGTGCGCGACCGCATGATTCGCCGCGAGCAAAAAAGACGCCCCGACCTCAATATGGAACAGCAGCTCCAGCTCCGGCTCCAAGAGGCTAAAAGGCTGCTGCCGATGCCACCCGATGAAGAGGGCGAGAGCGGCAGCAAGCAGGCCGAGGCGAGCCTGCCACAGGAGTTTTAAGTGGACTATCTTAGGTAACAAAACCAAGCCTTTTAATGTTACCTAAGAAAAGTAGAGGTTCCGACGGTTCGCTCAGAGACGCTGATAGCGCTAGCTAAAGCTGAAGGGATCTATAGAGGTCGCTTAGAGCGATTTCTACTTCGATAGAGGCTAGCTTTACCTTGGCTTCCAGACCGCTGTAAGCGGTCAGTAGCCATTGGTTCTCGCTCTGTTTCACAAACTGCTCAACCGCTGGCTTGGACTGCTCGATTAACAGATACTCTTGCAGTGTGGGAATCGTTCGGTATGCCGCAAACTTGTCGCCGCGATCGTAGCCCTGGGTTGACTCGAATAAAACCTCGGCAATCAGTAGCGGATTTGTCACCGTATCCTTGCGGACTGACTTTAGCTCTAGCGGATTGGCAATGACCATCGCATCAGGATAGGTGTAGAGATCGGCTGATGGAATCCACAGGCGCTGATCAGCGACGAAGAGGCTATAGGGCTTTCCACGTAGGCCAAACCAAAGCAGGGCATTCAGGGCGCTAGCAATTTGATTGTGAGCAGGAGTCCCCCCAGTCATTGGAATAATTTGTCCATTGCGATACTCGCTGCGACTGTCAGAGGCTAGCTCTAGGGCTAGGTACTCTTCTACTGTGTAGGTTTTCGTGGGGCTAGCGGCGATCGGCATGGTTTATCAGCTGCGATCGGCAAGTTGCGGTGCTCTTATCCTAAGTCAGAAAACAGCCTCATATCTTCTCGGCGGAGCCTTCTATCAGAAAGATAGTGATATGTCATGCTGAGTATCTGTCTAAAAATATGTGTCCTTTTGATGCCCAGTCATTCTTCCTTGATTCCACCTGACGGCTATGAGCTTTTTCTAGCACAGCTGAAAGGCCGCATCCGAACTGCACAAGTTAAGGCCGCCTTGGCTGTTAATAGAGAGCTGGTTTTGCTTTACTGGCAAATTGGTCGTGAAATTCTCACGCGACAGCAAGCTCAAGGATGGGGCAGCAAGATTATTGATCGATTATCGCAAGATCTAAAGCAAGAGTTTCCGAACATCAAAGGTTTCTCCCCTCGCAATCTCAAATATATGAGAGCATTTGCCGAAGCCTATCCCAACGAGGAGATTGTGCAGCGAGCTGCTGCACAAATTCCCTGGTTTCATAACTGCGTCCTCTTGGACAAGCTCAAGGAGCCAGAGCAACGGCTGTGGTATGCCCAAAAGACGGTCGAAAACGGCTGGAGTCGCAGCGTCTTGAGTTTACAGATCGAAAGTGGTCTCTATCACAGACAGGGCGGCGCTGTGACCAACTTCGAGCAGACTTTGCCAAAGGCTCAGTCAGATCTAGCCCGCCAACTGATTAAAAATCCCTATTCCTTTGACTTCTTGTCTTTGGCTGAGGACGCTCAGGAGCGAGAGTTGGAGACTGCTCTAGTGGCTCATATTCGTGAGTTTCTGCTGGAGCTTGGCATTGGCTTTGCTTTTATGGGTAGCCAGTTTCATCTTGAGGTCGATGGCGATGATTACTACATCGACCTGCTGTTCTACCATGTGCAGCTCCGCTGCTATGTCGTCATTGATCTCAAGGTCACTGAGTTCAAACCAGAATATTTTGGCAAGATGAATTTTTACGTCTCGGCAGTAGACGACACCCTCCGGCACCCCGATGATAATCCCACTATTGGCTTAATACTCTGCCGCTCTAGTAAAAAAACTACCGCAGAGTATGCCTTACGCAACGTTAGTACCCCTATTGCTGTTTCGACCCATCGATTGCCAGAAAGGCTGCAAGAAAGTCTGCCAACAATCGAACAGCTAGAGATAGAGCTGGAAGCCGCAGCCCAAGAACTTGAGGCTAAAATAGCAGAGAACTCTGACGATTGAGAGTTCCTGGTTCGTACTATGGACCGTTCCTCAACTTATCTTTCGGTGGATTGTCTGTTCCAGATTCAGTTCAGATGTCTGAAAAGTCAGAGATAGGGGCTGTAGATTTGGCTCAGCTTGTTCATCTGAGGCAAGGAGGGACGACTTGGTTCCTGTCTTTTCTAATTCTAAGGTTGGGGTCGGATCACCCATAAAGTTTGTATTTGTATCAGTTGAGGGTGATCCGTCTGTTTCCGTCTGGGCTTGGGTAATGAGCTCGCGCCGCTCAGCCCGCCTTTGCAAGATTTCTAGCTGCTGCTGGTAGATATCAACATTGAGTCGATAAACCCTGAGTTTTTGACCCTCGTACCCCGGCATCCTCCGGCTCCAGCGAAACTCAGTTTTGATGCCGAGCTGGGCAAGGAGCTGGTGAGCAACTTGAACCGGACTCATCTCTTCTTTGATCGTGAAGTGCAGCGCTAGCTTGATCTGCAAGGCGATCGCTCTGGCTCTTTGAGCAAACGCTTCCAAGTCGTAGCGGGTCCATTCGCGGGTTTCGTCTAAAAAGTCTGTGAGTCCCAGTCGCTGCCGCAGCTGGCGCTTGAGTTCAGCATCGCTCATATCCCAAGGCGTCAGCCCTTGCTGCCAGTTGGCCTGCTTCTCCAACTTGCCTGCATCGGCTCCAATGGCAGTATCAGGATGAAGTAATGCTTCAAGCTGTAGCAGCTCCCCCCGCCGTCTGCCGTTATTGTCCGCTTCTACTAGCTCAGCGGTGACCGCTTCAACTGGCAGGCAGTAGAAATCAGCGATCGCAAACTTGGCAGCGGCGAGGCGTTCTTCTGGAGTGAGGTTTTCCTTGTTTTTCAAAGCTTCGTACTCTAAGTAAGTGAGATTATCGGCCTCAGCGACTTGCTGAGCTTCCATTGTCTTAATCGCGTCTCTAGCTTCTTTGAGCAGCAGCTTGGCGGCCTGGTCAGTTTCAGCCGCGATCGCTTCAATCCGGTTGCCTTCCCATTGCAGGCGCACCTTCAGCGCTAAGCGTAAGTTACCCATCGAGCGGTTACGTTCAGCTTCAAACCGTGCCCATAAATTGAGATGGGGGTCACTTTGCCAGTCATAGGCCGCGATCGCCCCGGTAACATCTTCTCTGAGGCTAGAGCGAATCAGCGAAGCTGAGGTATGGGTCTTATCCCTGAGCACCTTTTTGAGGAACAGGTGTGAGGTGCTGCGCGAGAGACGGCTGTAGTTGCGGCCATGCTCAGCGCACCAGACGACGCGCTCGATGGGTGGACGTACCCGGCCTAGCGCTTGGCTCATGTCAGCATCGGTAGAAGAAACGCCCCAGAACAGGCCGTAGACTTTATCAAAGTAGTCTGTCTCAATGCTGACGCCCGTTGCCATCGACGGGGTAGCGATCACCACGTCGAAGTCTTTTAGATGGGCGTTGGGGTTCTGGATGAACGCCTGCTCAATCTCGCCGCCACTGGTTTCAGAGTTCAGCAGCAGGCAGCGCAGTCCCAAGCCTTCAATCTGAGCCACCAGCCGTTCTAGTTTCTTAGAACCTGCTTTGCTATCGGTGGCAACGAAGACCTTTTTGCCGCTTTGGATATCTGCCAGCAGCCGCGCCGTAATCACAGAGGCATCTTTGGCCTCAATGAAGCGGACGCTGTAGCTGATGGTTTTGTAGTCGTTGCGAATTAAGAAAGGTTTCTGGCGATCGCCCCTAAGCTCAGTAATATAGTCCAGCACATCGTTGTTGAGGTCAGCATCGGCCAGGATGACGCGCCGAGCTATCTGAACGAGGTGATGGAACCGGGCCAGCAGCGCCGGTCTGCGGCCATCACGGTTACAGGTGGAGCTGGTCAATAGCGATCTCAAAACCTGCACCACCTCATCGAGCACCAGGTCGCAGCCAGCGAACTGGTCAGGATTGATTGCCAGCAGGGACTCGACACAGGTGCCGACACGCAGGGTATAGCCTGCACCGCTAATGAACTGGCCTTGAGCTTTGTCTAAGTCACCTCGGTAGTCGGCACCAAGTCGCTGGCAGAGATTGCGCATTAAAGCAATGCGGTGACCCGCAGGCAAGAGCCGTTCTGAGTCAGCGGTCAGCGAGGCAATCAGGTTAGTCTTACCGCTACCCTTGGGCGCGGCGATCGCCACGATGCCTTCAGCGGGGACAGACTCAGGCTTGAGTGCCCGCATCTCTGGTACATTGAGCCGCACATCGGCTTTGTGGGTGAGCTGGCTATCGAGGGCATTCCAGAGCTTCCACTGTTCTAGCGGTAAAGATTGCTTTAGTTGAGATCCAAACGCTTCAGCGCCAGCGGCCACGATAAAGTCGTCAGCACCTTTGCCGACAGCGCCATCCCACTGCACAATGCTAACCGCTGCACCTTGCGCTTCCAGCAGTCGGCCAAAGCGAGAAAGGGCGATCGCTACTCGCCTGCGAGTTTGAGCAGCAGCATCCTGGTCGAAAGCTAGCGTGACTAAGCGATCGCCTGCAACAAAGGGCAGCAGCTCTGGAATCAGATAGGGTTGTACCGGATGACCTAACGCATCCTTAGAGCGATAGCCACCGTTGACCCCATAGAGGGCGATCCCGACATAGCCCTGAGAGAGCAGACAAAGCGATTTCTTTGCTCCCTCGGTAATGAGAATCGGCACTTCAGGATGACGCGCTAACCACTGCCAAAAAGAACCCGATAGCGGCACCTCGATGCCGTGGTGCTGGCTGATGCGCTGTCTAATCTGAGTTGGAATAGGAGGTAGATAAGGCTTACTGCCGTTGCCGATGGGCGTCTCGTACTTGCGCCGTCTGAGCAGATGGGGGTGCTGCTGTATGAGCTGGTTGAAGCGGTGGGCGATCGCTCCTTCAGTTAAGTTCAGCGCATGTTTGAGCGCCTTCGTTGTTTTACGCTTGTCAATTTTGGCCTGAGCCAGCTTGACCTGCCAGGGGGTGCCATCTTCGTTGAAAAAGATAGCGCCTGCCAGATTGTCTCTAGCTTGAAGGCTGAAGCGTTTGTATTGCCAGCCGAGGGCATCGTGAATCGGTGTGCTGGGTTCGCCGCCAGCGGCAATTTCTAGATCTTGGTGAATGTTGACGGCAGCCTGGTACAGCTCAATATCAACGGCTGAGCCGATACAGCATTCCTGCTGAAATTCAACGTGCATTGTTTCAGAAAAACTAAAGTTCAGTGATGCTGAGCTGAAGCGTTCTCATCACCTGAATTTGAGCTGTGGCAAAACAGAGTCATCTAAAGATGTCTCCAAAAAATTTGCACAACAAACAAACGCACTATTGCAGAGATGATCCACAGGCGCTAGTATGGTGACAGAAATTTAAAACAGAACCCCGTGCCGCTGCTCAGCAAGCATGGCTTCTGGAGAGAGAGCGTTAGCAAATCACTTGCCGGTGGGAGTGCTAACGTTTTCTGCTATCTAGGGGTTCGCGCTCTCAAACTTTCAACAGACATCACCTCCTTTAGGCTACGTAGGGCTATTCTATGTGATCTCGCCTAAAAGTTCTTGTTACTGAACTTTATATCCGTTACTGGTGACTGTTACTGTATTGCAGCTTCTAGCTCGATTAGATAAGGCACAGGTACAGCAAATTGATTCAATTCTTGTAGGAAAAGAATTCAATATGGTATCTTAAAAAACAATAATTCTGCATAGCACCCAATCTTGCCTGCCAAAGCTGTTGAAGTGTTTTATGCGATTTATTATCGACGAATATCGAAGCAAGATTCTCAGTGAGCCAACGCTGGGAATCTTGTGCCTTTTAAATAAGTTTGAGCATCTTTCTCTCCATACCTGGACAAAACCTGGGACTGTCTGACGATTTTTCAGGTGCAATGCCCTATCAATCCACGGCAGCGCTACCTCTAATTTTTCGTAAAAATGTCGGGTAGAAGCCTGCATGGCTGGTATTGTAGGGCGATAGGCTTGGAAAGAACCTATCGTCTGAAGAGATTCTACCAGATTCTTTCTAAGTTCTTCTGGAAAAATGGCGGTTTGATGAATTTTTGCCGTGGATCGAATTAGTGTTGTTGATGCTTTCAATCAAACCTTGCAAGCCTTTAAGTCTGAAGGAATTACTGCTAAGTGGCTTGCTCAAGAAGGAAAAATTAGGGAAAATACAATTTCACTCTTCCGAAACAAGCAGCAAGAAATCACAACACAGACATTGCATCGCTTGCTAAGCGCCCTGCCAGCCGATGCTTATCTGTATTTCTGCTCCTTGTTGATCGAAGATGAATTATGCGGCAGTGATCCAGCAAGACTACGCTTGTTGAACAAAGCACTTCTTCTGGCTCAGCTCCGCGCTTTTATAGTTCAGGGAAGTGATGACGATCTTGCCGAGCTGTTTCTGGCAATTGCCGCTGGGTACCGAGATCGCTCCCCCTCAACTGATAACTCTCATCATCCATTGAGTGCCTCTACTGGTTCCACCATCCCAGAATGACTGTTCTTCAAATTTTAACTATCATCTACAACTCCCTAGACGATGACCAAAAAGAAGCTTTTCTCAAGAAGATTTTGAAACAGACAGATACAGCAACTGTTTTTGAGGTACTAGCCGAGAAGCACGTGTCTATTTCGCTCAAATCACAGCTCAGCTCTGATTCAGAATTTCTCAAATTTTTTTAGGATTGTTGCTGCACTCGCTAGTTCATCCTAAGAGAAGATACGTCGCAAACTCGATCTGTGTTCCTTGAATCGCCAAGCCGCGAGCCTACTCGATGTCGTCTTGTGATCTCATTGTTTTCGATTTAGTACGCTAGACACTTAGTGATCGCTCTCGCTTTTCATCACTACTGGGTAGCTGCCAAGGCTGACCACCTAGCTGTCTAACCTGATCTTCTAATCGATTGATATGTTCTTGCAGTATGTCAGGTTCAGAGTAGCTCTCACTTAACCGTTCTAAGTCAGTTTCTAGATATTGAATGCGTTGTGTTAAGCGATTGTTGTACTCCGTCTCACTTTGGTCAACACTAAAAGCCTTGTCAAGTCTACGCTCTAGGCTTTCGATAGCTAAAGCTGCAAGCAGCTGAGAGCTGACTTGTTGCCACGTGAACATTGATAAAGCTAGAACAGCATGACGACATTGAGGGGGATAGCGTTAATACGAGTCTCCCCTCTGGTTTGATCCGTCGCTTCAACCGCTATCCTCTCAAAAGCGCGATCCGTATAATCTTTACCTCGCAAGGCTTTGAATGCCTTTGACTGTAAAAAACGTCATGTGCTCATCGAATTCATGCCAATGCACTCAGCAGCTTGTAACTGAGACATTGGGTAAGAGTCATCAGGCGTCATGAAGCCTTCTATCGCAAGACTGCCGACGGATATTGTCTCTCTTTTAGCTTTATCTGTCATAAAGATCGTTTCAAGTAATTGTCTTGGCTAGCTTGGAACCTAAATGAGTGGTTCTTTAACTCTTTTGCATCGGGCGTATACCCTTTGCCCAGCAAAGCTTTGATGCTCTTTGAGTCCAAAAACCGTCAGGCAGTAATTTTGGGTTTGCTGATACATTCAGCGTTTTGAGTTTGGCTTATCCGATTGAGCTTACTTCGATTCACTACTGGTTTCTACTGGAGGAATAATCCCTTGTTGCCTGGCTTCCTCTACAGCACGCTCTATCAAAACCGCTGCCATTTGAGACATCGATCGTCGTTCATGGTCTGCAAGGGCCTTAAGCCCTTCTTTCAGTTCCTCTTCGACGAAAGCAGTAATCGTAACTTTAGCCATTTCAGCGGTTTGATCATCTGAAAACATCATACTCACCTAGTAGATTTTTTTGTGATCTAAATAAATTCTAACTAAACCTATTATGTTTCTAACAAAACTTGTTAGGATGCACTAAGATTAATTCGCAAGGAGGTCGAGCGACCTTCGAATGAATGTCACGAAAGGAACCCGAAAATGCTTAGAACTACTGCAAATACTGAATTTGAGACTATGGAACAGCTCCCGGCGCAAGCCTCCAAAGCTTTAAGCGAAGCTTCGAGCGAAGTACGAGCGAAGTCAGCAAGTGAGCTTGCTGATGAATTTGGCGTGTCCTCTCGGACTATTCAAGGATGGTTCAAGGTTATTCTTCAAGCTTACGTGTGGATTGGTGAGACAGAGTTGAAAACTGGCAGCTCTGCCAAAACTCGCTATACGCCGTACTGCCAGAAACTCATAGCCGAGTTCCGCCAAGCTTCAGAAGATATGTCTGCCGAGGATTGGATTACTTCAATTCATGAGCAAAATCCCAATTTGCTTCCGGTGCCCGAAGAAGAATTGCCTGTCAGCCCTACCAAAGTTTTCGAGGGTGAATTCTCTGAAGGCTTGACGCTGCATATCGGTTCTTCGCCTTCTTTACCGCCAGTGTCTAGCCCTGTTCCAGTTGCTAATGACGCTGCATACTTAGCTATGCAAGAGCAACGCCTAGCTGCTTTTGAGGCTCAGCAGCGGCAAGCTCTAGAGCACATGCAGCAGCAGTTCCAACGGACTCAAGCGCTCAATGCCCAGTACCGTGAAGCAATGAGCCTCAGCGATCAGCTTCTTTTACAGGAGTACCAACTTCGAGGCGTGCAGCTAGGCTATAGCGCTCTGCAAACTAAGCACGAGGCATTCAAAGCTACCGTTCAAGCTGCCGAAGCCGGCACGCTGCCGGGAAAGCCACAGCCCGGCGAGGAACCACCAGTGCAGTCAGCGTAGTTGTCTTAGCGATCGCTTCTGCACTTGCCATCTGGTTGTTTGCCCAGGCTCGCCATGAACCGTCTTGCCGAAGCTTTGATCTACCGTCATTTAGCGTTCAAGGAAGCTGTTGAACGAACTGAGCGAGCTGCGATTGATAGCGGCATTGAAGAGATCGCTGTCCAGATATCCGTCCAGCAAACCCGTCTAGCGGCTATCCGCGCTCAGCAAGCAAAAGTCGAATTAGCCCTGCATATCATCAGGAGAAAAATTAATGGCCGAAAAGAATCCTTTGACTAAGAAACGTACTCGTCGCTCCACTGCTAAGACTCCCCATGTCTCTGGAGGTGGTTTGACCCCTAGTACACCGTCCCAAATAGGTAATTTTAGTGATTCGATTGAATTGCCTTACAACATTCCGGCCCATGATCCCAATAGCCTGATTCCGTCTGATATCTATGATCCGGGTACTTCTTCTGCACCTCGGATGGAGCGCTCAGAAGCGGATCGGCGGATTGAAGACTATCACCAGATGATAGCGGCGCAGCAGGTCGCTGAAACAGGCTATAACTTCATCTCAGCGGTGATGAAGACGCACACGAGCTACCAGAAAGCTTTGGGAGATGGCTTTACGGCGTTGAAAGAGACGCTGACAACGCAGCGCAAACAGGTGAGTGCCGCGACTGCTGTTGTAGACCTGAGCACCGAGCGGCTTAAGTTTGCTACTGCCGTTCAGCGCAATGAGCAAGCCAACATCAAGCTGTCTGGCGAGCAGGTTAAGACAGGACTGCTGCAAGAACGGACGGACATCGAGCTTGTCAAAGTGCGCAACGAAATCCAGGGACTCAAGGCTCAAGCCCAGCAAGCCTTGATGAAGGCTCAGTCCTTAGAGCTATCTGCTTAACGAGACGGGACGCCCACTGGCGTCCCTCACTACTTCATTTCGAGGGAGCATCCTCATGAAAACGCAACGGGAACGCGGTAAAGAAGAGAAACAGCGCCACCAGAAGGTGCATTCCAGGTTCGGCTACCTGTCTACGCTGGTATGGCTGACCAGTGGAACGTCCCTATCGATTTCATTGCTCAGTGGCATTCTGTTTCAGAATCCGGGCATGGCGATCGCGGGGTTGGGGACGACAGGACTTTCATTTGCCGCTCTGAAGTCTAGCCGCGAACGCGCCACTCAGACCGCGATAACGCTGCTGGTGCAGAGCAACAACGATTGGGAGCATCGACTGGCAACCTTAGAGCAAGAGAGAAGCAACCAGGTTGAACGGCTGACCCGTGATCGTGATGCTTTGCAGGCATCACAGAGAGAGCTGATGCAAACGCTAACAGAGGCTCAAAGCCAAGCGAGCGATCGCCAAGAGCGGATGAAGGTTCTACAGACCGAAGCCAGCCAGATGACAGGACAACTGAGCCGTTTGCAAGTGCAAGTGGCTGAGCTAGCTGCTAGAGACAGCGCTAACCAGACGGAGCTAGGGCGGCGACGAGAGCAGGTCAAGACGCTCTCGCAGCGTCTAGCCCAGATGCAGGAGTCCCTCGAACAAGCTCAATCCCGTCTGAGTGAAAAACGCTATGACCTCGCCGTCCACCTAGACGCGATTGAGGTTCAGATCCTCGACGTTTGGAATCCTTTATTTCAGGGACTCATTGCCATCTGCGATCGCTTCGACCCGAATCGTCCGGTATCAGATTTGGAGTATGCGGGCAAGCCAGTCGAGCTGGAGGAGCCAGAGAAAAAGCGGTGGACGCACTACCGGGAGTCTCTGGTGGCCTATGACGCGGGCCTGCGAGATCGCGTCAAAGCTATGAGTGAAGAGTGCGATTGCCATGACGATGCCTACAGCTTCTTTCTGTCTCTTCTAGAGGAGATGACGCTGAGCTACTGCAAGCTCTGGTCGGGCATCCGAGACTTGGAACTCGGCACTACTCACGAAGGCGAGAAGCAAGCTATCTATGCTGAGTTTGAGCAACTACGCGATGATTACGTCTCGGAAGCGTCCCAGTGGGTCGAGCGGTCTTCTCAGGTTGAGGTCGGCTTCAACGTGATTGAGGACAGCTTCAAGCAGGAACTAGCCAGTTTGCAGCAGCGTATCGTGGACGCTGAAGCTTTAATTGAAGTGCTGCAAGCCCCCTGCCGCTTCCCTGGCGAAACGTCCATCGACAAGGCAGGCAACCGCCTGATTGAGCACTTTGCAGCCCATAGCGTGATTCTAGATGCGGTAGAGAGCGTCAAAGTACCGGGCGGTTTTCGGCTGCGCTTCAAAGTTGATCGAAATCCAGCCACAACCAAGCTCACAGATTCAGAGATAGACAAAATCTGCGATGAAGTGGGAGCCTGGGGCGTCTCTCAGCATCGGCTTAGCTCCGAGGACTTTGAGCTAGACCCGCGTAACTTCTTGCTGAGTGTTGATTTGTCTACTCCGGCTGGAGAAAGTCAGTCTCGCTCAGCTAAGAGCCGAAAGCGCTCAGCCCCCGGCTCGACAGCGGCCAAAGCAGAAGCCGTGGGCGCTGAGCTGGTAGCCGAGCGCTTCACGGAGCTGGTCTGCTACAGTGCGGCAGAGTTTGAGGAGGTTGTGGCGCTCAAGTTTGTACCCAGGGTGCGGGTCGTAGCCGGTTCGACCGGGGGCAAGTCGCCGCTGCTAGAGCTGATCGCCTGCGCGATCGCCCAGCTCCAGAAAGGTCAGCTCTGGCTAATCAACCCAATACCCGGCAGTCCCAAAGACTGGTTCCATGTGCCAGGGGTGGTGCCACCGGGGAGCGACGGCATCGAGGCCGCGATCTCATGGCTAGGGGAAGCCCACGCCGAGTTCCAGCGTCGCCGCAACGACCTGCCCGGAACCGCCAACAAGCCGTTCATCACGGTGATGGTGGATGAAATCAACGCGATCGCCCGCGACTACCCAGATCTGGGCCTAGTGATGAAAGATTTTTATCAGTTATCTGATCACACAAGGATGGGCTTCTTAACGGCAGGGCAGGGAGCGAATGTCTCTGGCGTCAGCGGTGGTTCTCAGGCCAACCGCAAGACCGGCAATGCTACCAAACTGATGGCAGAAGACTTTGAGAACGCCACGCAGGTTTTCACGGCGACAGCGGCGAAGGTGTGGATCAACAAGCATCTCAAGGGCAATCAGATGAAAGCTTTTGAGGAGCGCTTAGACGCGCTCAATCAGCTCTGCGTGGAGCTGAACGAGGTAGAGGGCAAGTCAGCGTACCCGACTGACCCCACCAGCAAAGTCGTTTCTCCCGATGCCTATCGGATAGCGCTGGTAGTCAGTCCCAGAGAAGCCGAGCCGTTCTTCATCCAGCTTCCGGCCTACAGCAGCTATGTCGGCCAGCTAGAGGGAGTCGAGTTCCCAGAGGGGGCTGAGGTGACAGCGCCTAAAGCGAACCAGATGTCTTTGGGCCTGCTAGACGGGGGGACTCCGCCTGACACTCAATGCGTCCACTGCGGCCACGACAGGTTTCGCCGCAAGGGGGAGTATGCCGATGGTCGGCTGCGTTATGTCTGCTCAAGCTGCGGACGTGTCCCTGTGCAGCTAGACGCCCCGGCTCGCCGTGGCTAAACAAAAACAGCCGTTTTCACTCAGTTTTACTTGAAAATCGTCTCGCAAAATGAGGCAGATGTCTCGGATGTCTTGGTAAATCACTCAAAAAGTCTAGGCGTCCAGGTCAATCCGTCTCCTGTGTCCACCCCAGTATTGAGAGGTCATGATGCCTACTGCTGATGCTCCAGCAAAACTTCACCGCGATGCTCTGCAAACGCTGAAAGAGTACGATCTGCGAGATGTGCTTGAGGCGCTTTGTTCAACTCATGGCGCTAGAGCGATTGCCAAAGAAATCAGAACGCTGCCAGCTCTCTCGCAAAAGGTGAGAGAGCTTCTATGACAGGCTGCTACCGACTGCACTTTGAGCCGCCAATCGCTCTCTGGAGCGAAACGGGAAATTACAAAAATCTCAAACCCCGGCCAAACCAACCAAAGCAGACCGGGGTTACCCCACAAAGCAAATAGCTAAGGAGCAATTCAATTATGCAACGTCAAACCGCCAGTTCGATCGTTCTAGGCAGCTCAGCTCTGGCTCTCATGCTGAGTTTGTGCCTGATTCCAGTTCACAAGAAGGCTGGTTTTCTAGCAACGCTAGCCACCAATAGTTTTTTGTTAGGCAGTCTCACGGTGATGCTGAGCGATCGCCGTCTGATTAGGAAGCTGTCTACTGAGCAAGAGCGGCTTGAGACTGATCTGGCTCAGATGGAGCAAGGATGTGATGAAGCTGCTGAGCAAGTTGTCCTAGCTGAAAAGGGGAAGGAAAATCTTCGCGGGCAGCTTAGCTGGCTAGAGCAGGAACTCCGTGAGCTTCAAACCCGATTGGTTGAACAGCAGGGACACAGCCAGCAGCTCCAAGAGCACAGCAGCGAGTTGCTGGCAGCTCTTACCAAAAGCCAGGAGTTTGTCGCGCAGTACGAACAGCTTTGCCCTGAATATCTAGAGCGTGCCACCGCCGCCGAGATGAAGGCTGAGATGTTTGAGATTGCCCTTCATCGCTCGCGCCTGGGAAGCGCTAGCCCGCTAGAGAGAAATCGCGCTGACGAGGCCCTGCTTGAAGCTACTTCTTTCTAAACCTCTCACTTCATTCCCTAGCAAATTCTTCAGGAACGACTTATGGATCCTATCTCTGATTTTCTGCCGACACCAGCGGTACAGCAGCTAGAAACTTTATTCGGTTCTAGATGGCGAGCGATGGCTTTGAAGGATCGGGTAGCTATTATTGCTGCGATCGCCAAGAGCCTATCAGCTAATCTCAAGGGCCTGGCCCTGCCCCCGCTGCCCGAGGTCTGCAAGGCTGAAGGCCATGTTTTTAGCGACTCAAGGATTGCGCCATTATTGAGGCAGCTCGATGGCGAAATCGAGTCAGGCAATGATTATATGCAGCTGATCATGGGTATTGCTGAAAGCTGCTCAAGTGAAAGGTTTACGCTTAACCCCTGCTCTATTCCCAGTCCTGTAAATTGGCCTGCTCTGACTCAGCAAGCAATGCATCTATTCCAGCAGGCGCAGCAAGCGATTGAACAAGAGCTACAAGCGCGAATTCAGTCCAATAGCGAGCTGGCCCAGGCCGTTTCGGGTCTAAAGAGTCAGCTTGAAGAGTTAGAGCAAACGCATCAGCGCTATCAGATAGAAACCGACCTGCTTAATTTGCTTCAGCAGCAGCAGAATAGTGAGCTATGGGCACTGGTCGCAAAAGTACAAACCTTCAGTACGCAAGCGGCTGATTCCTCTAGCGAGATTCCAGATTCACCCGCCGAGCCAGAAGCCGAAATATAGATGGAGGTAGGCGATCGCGTCGTGTTTTTGAGGGGCTGGCCGAGTCAGCGCTTCGGTGTGGTGTTAGACTTCCGCTGCTGCCGCAATCCACCCCGCGACCGGGTTGCTGTGGTGCTTTGGGATGCCGGATATATCAGCTTTTCCTTGCCAGAGGAAACAGAACTGGCGAATGAAGTAGGTCAGATTGCTCTGCCGCTGCTGAGCTTTGAATAACTTTGGAAAGAATATTTTTGAGGCTCATAAAGCTCTAGCTATTGCTAGAGTTTTTTCCTATCTTCTTGGCAGCGATCGCTCCAATACGAAATTACTACAGCCAGCACAAAAAGCCAAAAGAAGATAAACGCTCCTTCAATGCTCGCGGATGGATCTAGCAGATAGCCAGCAGGCCAATCGCCAGGAGTTATAAAGATCCTTCTATAAATTCTTGCTAGAGCGTTCTTAGGATAAAGAGCTTAGAGATAGCCGTCAGCCTGAAGTTTTTCAATGATAGCTTGTCGGATGTACTGGGCTTTGGCTGTGCCCATCTCATCAAGAATCTTTCCGACTGACTCAGGCATTTTGGTTCCATAAACTTTTCGGCCTAAAGCTTCTTCACCTTCAGGCTTGAAAGGAGTGAGTCCTGCAAACTGAGATTTTTTAACCATAGTGACTGATGCCTGCCTGGAGTGACAGATTCAAGGCAAATTTAGCATAAATCATACTGGTTAACCAGCGTTATAGCTTGCAATCACTGGTTAACCAGTGTATAATAAGGGTATAGAGCAAGAGAGGACACCTGCCACCAAGCTGAATGCCCTCTCAAGTGGTTGTTAACCCTGGAGATATTGTAATGCCTGTTGAAGTTGCCCTTGCTTACGAAGCCCAAAAGCGAGAACAAGCTGACACTGATCGCATTGAATGGACGCCCGAAGCACTCAATCCTGAAGCCGCTGAGGTTGAATCAGATTTCTATGCTCCTAATGAAAACAGGAAGTCTAGCCCTACTACGGAGGAACTAGCCTTTGCTGCTGAAGCGCGAGCAGAGTATTGGTTTGATTCACCTAACCCTGATCCAGCCACTGATCTTGACTTTTACATGGATGGTGATGATTGGTTGCTGTTCTAGATAAATCACTTAAGGGGCATCTCTGCCCCTAACAAAGCTCTGACACCATAATCATTTGTGAATAACTATGCAAAGTCAATCTCAAAGTGCATCCGCGCTGGTTCAGTTTCCTCAGTCTGCTAAAGCACCGATCCAGCCTCCTAGCAAAGTGGGTGAATGGAGCCTGCAGCAGATTCAAGAAGCCCTGAAGCGACCACTGCCAGCAAACTTGCTCAGCTCCAAGAAACGTGGTGGCAAGCGGATTACTTTCATTCACTGGTACACAGCCAACAGCATTTTAGATAAGTATGCTCCTGGCTGGACGTGGCAGATTATCAGTACACAGCTCTCTAGCGATCGCTTGTTTCTGGTAGGCCGTCTAACAATTCCTACCCGTGAAGGCCATATCTACCGCGAAGCGACTGGAACCGAGGAACTTAAGCGCCTCAATGATGATGGCGAAGAGGTAGAGCTAGCCTACGGGGATCCTTCATCCAACGCCGAAAGCAAAGCGTTTAGACGAGCGGCAGCGAAGTTTGGTCTAGGTTTGTATCTTTACAAAGATTAGCCTGCAACTGGGGGCAAACGCCCCCTTATCGTCACAGAGTAAAACTAGACATGCAACTTTGGAGCTACCGCACTTCTGTTTATTTTGATGAGCGTCGGAACTGCGTTCGTCGGGTAGAAAAGCTGCCGAGCGCTCTCTATCTAAGCGATGAGAGCTATGTACTGCCGCCTAGACCACTGCATGAGCGCGAGGGGCAGCAGGTTGGATGGACATTTGAAGGCACAGCCACGGAGATTTGCTGCCAGCTTGCCGATGTTCACTGGCAGTTCCTAGAGATTTAGAGAAGCCATTTGAGGAATAACGATGAACTTTTACCAGAAAGAACTCAAGCAGCTAGTAGGCGCTAGAATCCTAGCAGCCGATGTGGAAGGGGATTATCCTGACGCTTATCCTTACTTATTGGTGGAGCTTCCGAACGGCGATCGCCGCTATGTAGTAGCTCAAGCGGACGCGGAGGGTAACGGCCCAGGTTTCTTGCACATGGCTATTGCGACTGCGGCCTGATAATATTCAATCACAAGGATGTTTTTTGTCCCCTTTCGCATTCATTTTTCATCTCTCTAGAGCAGCCAATACCTTAAAAGACTTTTAGGTACTGCTACAAGCAAAGTGTTATTTTTGTGATTTTTCTGCCATTGTGCTGTGAGCTATAAAAACCGATAAAACGTTTTATCGGTTTTTGCCGGATAATTTGTAGTTGAACTCAATTTTGAACTAATGATCATTACTACTGCATCAGATAAGGGAGGTGTCGGAAAATCAACACTATCATTTCACCTGGCAGCAGCCATTGCAGAGGCTGAGAGAGCGAAAGTTTTGTTGATAGATGGTGATCCTAATCGTTCTGTTCTAAATTGGGCAGAGCGAGCTGCTACTAAAAATCTTCCTTTTACTGTTGTTGGCGAAAAGCAGGCATCAAAGTGGTTTCAACGCGGCAACACAGCCGAGCATGTTGTCATAGATACTCAAGCACGACCCTCCGATGAAGACTTGAGAGATTTGCTTGAAGATACTGATTTATTATTGGTACCAACTACGGCTCAAGCTTTAAGCTTGGAAGTTCTACCCAGGTTTTTGAGTAGACTTGCTACGCTTGGCTCAGATATTCCATATACCTTCTGTCTTACGATTGTGGACAGCCGCACTAAGGATGAACAGGAAGCGCGTGGTTTTTTGAGGCAACATGACCAGCCTGTTTTAAGCGGTTATATGCGGGCTTTTTCGGCTTATGCAAAAGCCTCTGCTCAAGGTGTTTTAGTACGAGATGCCCGTGTGGACAGTGGTAGAAAAGATAGTAATGCGGGCATCGCGTGGGCAGATTGTAAGGCAATTGCTAAAGAAATTTTAGAGGGTATGAAATGAGTAAATTTAAAAACATTGGCTCTTGGGGAACTTCTGCTAATGCTGTGTCTGAAGAAAACAGCCCTACAAAGCTAATCGAGGGAAGACTAGATCGAATCCGTTGGGGGCGCAAACAGTATCGCTCCTACACAGAAGAAAGCCATATTCAGCAGATTATGGCAAGTATTCAAGAGCATGGGTTTAGCGGTAGCCTACCAGTAATTAGAGTAGAAGATCCTCAGCATGATTATGAATACCTCGGAGGGCACACCACTGGAGAGGCTCTTAAGCGCCTTGGATACAAAACGGCTTTGCTCTCTGTAGAAAGTATAGATAGTCCGCTAAAGTTGGCTGAGTTCTCATATCAGCTTAACGGAGCTAGTAGACCACTTAATGCAATTGACGACTCTAACGCAGTCTTAGACATTCTCTGCGAGGCGCTATTAGCTCAGGGTGAAGTAGTTAATTTAGATGAGCTATCCGCGTTGATTAGGCAAATTGCACGTGGTACTTCTAAAGTTGATGAGCATAGAGTTAACTGTATCAAAGAAACCTGGGAGCGCAATCAGTTCGAGATTTCAATTCAAAGCTTTGCTTCTAGCCGTCTTCCTCTCCTACAGCTTTCAGAAACACTGCAAAATTCTATAAAACAAGGGATGTCACCAGCAAGTGCTTTGGAAATTAGCAAGATTGAGGATGAAGCTGTCAAAGCTGAGCTAATTGAGAAAGCTAAAGGCATGTCAGTCGCTGAAATTAAAAATGCTGTTAAAGATACTAAAAATAAGGAGACTCTTCTTCCGTCGCCTCTTTCCAAAAATGAGCATGAAGAATGGACGCCTATCAAAGCCTTTCAAGAAGCCACCAGAAAAGTAAAAAAAATTGATTTTGAGACTATTCCTAAAAGAAAGCGCAGTAGTCTTGAAAGAGCAATTGGACGAGTCATTGAACTTGTTGAGGAATTAGAGAAAAACTCTTGAGTAGATTCGTCATGTTGGAATCATTCTTCATAGACAAACAATTGCTGAAGCTTACTCATGTTAGATCATTGCCATATCGCCTTAACGAATATTATTTATACGCTGCTGTTTTGAAGCCCGCGATCGCCTGCTGTCTCTTCGCCTGCCAGCTATCAGCTAGCTGCTGCAACTCCTTTTGGTGAGGTTGAATAGCTGGATAGTCCTCAGCATTCTGACAGAGGCGGCGCAGTTCATCAGCCCATTGCCCATAGCGGGATTGGCCGATAATCCCGGCTGTTGTCTGTACATAGTTAACCAGAATACGCGGGTGAATAGTAAAAGCATTGTGGCCCCACTGCTCAAGACACTGAAGAAAGTATTCATAATCACAAAAGATGCGAAACTCTGGGTTCCACCAGGGGCAATCTACTTTTCTGTGGACAAAACCATTGCTATCAAATGGGACTTTTTGCCGAATTAGCTCGGTTGCCGTCGCAATTATAGACGGAGAAATGAAGCTGCTTCCGGCTGCTGTATCTAACTCCCGTCGCCGTCGCTGCTGCACCATAGAACAGTGAATGTGGGGGTGCTGCTGAAAGAAGCGTAAGGTCTGAGCAGTAAACTCAGGCGCGAGTATATTGTCATCGTCAAGATAGGCGATCAGTTCTCCGGTCGCCTGCCGCAAGCCCAGGTTGCGGGCATGGCAAAGCCCGAAGCCTGCCTTCGGGTGAGCTATAGGTAGATGAATGATAGGGAAAGGTGCCCTCAGCGATCGCAGGATTTGAGTTGTTCCTGGATCTGCGCCATCATTAACGACAATCCATTCAAAATTTTCTGCTTCTGTCTGCTGAGCTAGAATGCTGGGCAGTGCCCGCTGATGTAGAATCTGTGCCCGGTTGTAGGTGGCAGTAATAAGTGACAGTGTGAGCGTGTTATTGAACTACTTTACCTTCTCTGTAGTGACTGCAAGCCTTCTCTATATTTACATTTAGCTAGCTGTTGCTGATAGGGAATAATCAGAGAGACTCTGTCAGTTTGCAGCTATGGCTAATGAGAACAAGAAAGAAGAGGCCGCTTACTATAATCGTGAGCCAGTATATCAGTCAGGGCGCGAGCTGAGCCTATCAGAAAAGGAGCAGCTCTTAAACTGGCATCCACTACTGACAGGTTGCTGTCCTGAATGTAAAGCTAAAATTGCTTATGAGCCAACGCAGGTTGATTGGCAATGTCAGCAATGTGACTGGAGACTAACAAGGAGAAAACAGTAGCTCCTAAATTGACATATTCCTTATCACTCAACGTTAAGAACGCTGTAGGTGACTAGATTCACCAAGCTGTTTAGAATCAGTTCAAAGTTTGATCTGGGAATGTTAGGAGAATAGTTCCAGGGGGATCGATGCCTTCGCCAGCCAGTGAATCTAAGTCGCTAGAATTCCATTTTGAAGAACACGGTAGTTCAACTGCAAATACCATCGTTCCGATTGGCGGCAATTTGCCTTGTTCTTTTCAGGTGCCCACCAGCAAGCTGTTGGATGTGATTGTATCCTTGAGTCCCTCTGGCCGAACTCTAACTGGCAAGGCCAAGAAAAAGGCGCGTCAGCAGGCGAATGCGTGGTTGTACAACAGAACGCGCCCTGGCTTTTGCTTTATGGTCAAGAAAAATGTGTTCCATCTGGCCTATGCGGGGCAGCCAAAGGGAGCTGGAACTCAGCACCACTGGCACATTTTCTGTATTGAGGCTTATCGCTCACAAGTTGAGCAAATTATCCGGGGTACAGCTTTAACAGTTCCTACTCCTCAACGTGAGCAGAGTCATGGTGGGGGCAACTATACGAAAGAGTGGGGTGGGTTGTATCTACGCTCAGAGGCAGAAGTGCGAATTGCCAAAGCACTTGAGCAGACTGGACTGCTCTATTTCGCTAATGCTCGTGGACGAGTGAATCTTCAAGACACGGTAGTTAGCAATGGCCAGCTCACGGGCAGAGTGGAAGCTGACTTCATGGTGTTCTACCAAGGCGTTTGCCTGATTTTAGAAGTTGATGGACAGCATCATAATGAGCAAGACCAAGCTGTACGCGATTATGCGCGTGATCGGGTTTTGCTGAGAGCTGGTGTTCCTACTGTTCGGTTTACGGCCAAAGATTGCTTAGAACATCCTCAGAAGGTTGTAGCAGAGTTTTTGTCCATTTTGTACGAGCAGCGTAGCGCTAAAACTACAATGCCCTAAACTGAACTTTGCTAGGGATATCACAGGCATGTCCGTAATCTGGAGCGCGATCGCTGGGTGCAGGATTATTCTCTGCTTACTCCGAAGTTGATAGCAATAGATCCTGGTTTGCGAGCTGAATCAATGTTCTCGTAGCAGCGGCAAAAGCCAATTAAAGCTAGGCGCAATTTTCAGATTCTTAGGTAACATATAAGCGCGGTTGTTACCTAAGAAAATATAGGCAATATCAGTCAGAGGCATTGGAGTCGCTAGCTTGTAGGAAAATGGGGTGAGCACTTTGGGATCGGGTAGCGTAAATTTGAACTAGAGTTGTTGCCAGCCGTAGATGAAGCAGCTGCCTCAGATTGAATCTTTGCAGGGCGTTGTTGAACGCATCACTTACCATTCCGAAGAATCGGGCTACACCGTGGCGCGGCTGAAAGCGCCGCGTACCCGTGACCTAGTAACGATTGTAGGCAACTTCGCCAACGTGCAGGCCGGGCAGACGCTGCAGATGCAGGGCACTTGGCGCGAGCATCCCAAGTACGGCCCGCAGTTCCAAGTCGCTCAATATCGCGAGACCAAGCCTGCGACGCTGACGGGCATCGAGAAGTATCTGGGCAGCGGCCTGATTAAAGGCGTTGGCCCTGTGACCGCTAGGCGCATTGTGGCTCACTTCCAGCTCGATACGTTAGACATTATCGAGAACGAGATTGAGCGGCTGATCGAGGTGCCAGGGATAGCCAAGAAGCGGGTAAAGCTGATTCAAGCGGCTTGGCAGTCGCAGAAGGCGATCAAAGAGGTGATGCTGTTTTTGCAGGGGCATGGCGTTTCCACGACCTACGCCGTCAAGATCTACAAGCAGTATGGTGATGAGTCGATCGCCAAAGTGACCGAGAACCCTTATCAGCTTGCTACCGATGTCTACGGCATTGGCTTTGTGACTGCCGATGCGATCGCCCGCAATCTGGGTATAGCCCCGAACTCGGAGTTTCGCTACCGGGCCGGGATTCTGCACGTGCTCAGCGAAGCCGCCGAAGAAGGTCACTGCTTTCTGCCTCAGCCAGAGCTAGTGGAGCGCACCGCAGCGCGGCTAGCGCTGCCAGAACATCGAGCTGCGCCAGAAGACATCTTAGCGCTGACCACTGAGATGGCCATAGACGCAGAACTGATGCTGCAGGGGGGCAGCGGTGAATTTCAGGGTCAGTTTCTCTGTTATGCTCCCCCCTTCTTCCATGCTGAGCAGGGACTGACCAACCGAGTCAAGCATCTGCTGAGTCAAGCGCTCTTTGTCGATGTGCCGCGCGTAGAGCACTGGATTGATCGCTTTAGCGCCAAGACAAAGCTACAGCTATCGGAGCAGCAGCGACAGGCAGTGGTGATGGCAGCCTCGCAGCGGTTGCTGATTCTCACCGGCGGTCCTGGTGTGGGCAAGTCGTTCACCTGCCGCACCATCGTGGCGCTGTGGCAGGCGATGGGCAAGACGATTGAGCTAGCCTCTCCGACTGGACGAGCCGCCCAGCGCCTCAGTGAGCTGACAGGTCAGCCCGCTCGGACAATTCATCGTTTGCTGGAGTTTGACCCGAAGCAGATGAAATTCAAGCGTGACTTAGAGAACCCAATACCTGCCGATGCCATCGTGGTAGACGAAGCTTCGATGCTGGATCTGTTTCTGGCCAACTCGCTGTTCAAGGCGATCGCGCCACAGACGCAGCTATTGCTCGTGGGTGATATCGACCAGCTGCCGAGCGTGGGACCCGGAGCAGTGCTGCAGGATTTGATTGCATCTGGGCAGATTCCAGTAGTGCGGCTGACGCAGGTGTTCCGGCAGGCGCAGGCATCGGCGATTATCACCAACGCTCACCGCATCAATCAGGGCCACTTCCCGCAGCTAGAGCCAGTAACCGATCAGCCGCGCAGTGACTTTCTCTGGTTCGAGGCAGCCGAGCCAGCGCACGGTGTCACGGCAATCCAGGATGTGATCACCCATCTGATACCGACGCTAGGCTTTGAACCCGCGAAAGACGTGCAGGTGCTTTGCCCGATGAGCCGAGGCGAGGTAGGGACACGTCAGCTCAACCAAACGCTGCAGCAGTTGCTGAATCCGCCTAGCCTCGCCAAAGCCGAAATTGTCAGGGCCGGCATGACGCTGCGAGAGGGCGATCGCATATTGCAGCAGAAGAACGACTATGACCGCGAAGTCTTCAACGGTGACCTGGGGGTGATCACCGCGATAGATGTTGAAGAAGCAGAAGTGATGGCTCAATTTGGCGATCGCCAGGTGAGCTATGACTACGCCGACCTGAACGAGATCACGCTGGCATTTGCCACGACGATTCACAAGTCCCAGGGCAGTGAGTATCCAGTGGTGATTCTGCCAGTCTTCATGCAGCACTATGTAATGCTATCGCGCAACCTGCTCTATACCGGGGTGACGCGGGCCAAGCAGTGGGTCATTCTGGTGGGAGCACAAAAGGCGATCGCGCTGGCCGTGAAGCAAATCAAGTCACAGCAACGCTATACGAGATTAGCGTACCGTTTATGTTTAGATGCTTAGCTCTAGTTGGCCGATGCTGAACTTCATCTTTGCTAGCAAGAATCGTTCGGTTGGGTCGGAGGAAGTGTTACCACTTCGCCCCTCCCATTTAGATCCGGACGTGCGACTTTCACCGCATCCGGCTCCCGACTACCTGAGCTAATTCCAGCCGAGTGAGGAGAGAATTAGCGTTTGCCCATGTGGATATAATCGTGACAAGATTCATGGACGGCTAAACGGTTGTTTATCGCCCAGTTGTTCCGGTCACCATCGATGTGATGAAGGTGAACTTTTTCACCCTCGATGAATGCCAGATGGCATTGTCCACATGTATGGTTTTGCCTGCGGAGCTGCTGAACCGTCGGCCCATCATGCAGCTTAGAATTTCGCTTACTCCAATAGACAACGTCGCCGTCAAAGGGTGAGCGGTCGCCCTGTACTTTGACGTGGCCAAACTGTTTGTATCCAACCGTGGGGAAAGCCTTATCCCTCAACGCCATGGCGCTGTAGCGATCCTGCTTTCGCTCACGATTGAACCGCTTAAAGGCTCGAAACTGCATTCCCCATAGCGAGAAACGCGAACCACTCATATCGCAATATTTATGGTAGTTTCGCCACCCTCTTACTAGCGGTGCTAGCTTGATAGCTTTAAGTTTGGCTCCATAATTCGAACTATTGACGATGGCCTTGACTTTCTTACGGAATGCTTTGAAATTATCCTCTGAAGGGATGCAGACTAGCTTTCCGTCGGATCTCACCTTAAAGTTCCATCCTAGAAAATTGAATCCATCGGTCGCGGGGACGATGTGCGTTTTTGAGGCTTTTGTTTTTAAGCCTCGTTCCTTTAGAAATACGTCAACTTCTTTCAGTACGTCCAAAGGTTCCTGTTCTGGATAGAGAATAAACACCATATCATCCGCATACCGGATACAGGTGTTCATGAGCACCTTCCGATTCCATTTCGGTCGGTGGGCACCAATGGTCTCTACACCGTGTAGTGCGATATTCGCTAATAGCGGGCTAACTACTCCTCCTTGCGGAGTCCCTTGATTCGGAAAGCTTGGATCGGTGCCTGCTCGCAGACATCTTAACAAGCCTCCCTTGATCATTTGGGGAGCGATGGTTAGCCGAAGCAACGCACTATGGTCAATTCGGTCGAAGCATTTCTCGATGTCTAGCTCTAAGATGATTTTATGGAGACCATAGTTACCTCTGAGTAGATCAAAGATTGCCTTTTGAGCATCCCATGTGCCACGACCTGGTCTAAACCCATAGCTGTGACCTTGGAAGATTGCTTCGTGGGCAGGTTCTAGCGCGTACTTGACTAAACATTGCCAAGCGCGATCCGAGATTGTCGGAACCTTCAGCATACGAGTCGTTCCATCCTTTTTGGGGATAGGAATCTGTCGCAGCTTTTGGTGGTGCCATGACGTCCCATGACGTGCCAGTTGCTCGACTAATTCAAAATGTTCGTGATGTTTCAGCGCTAGTTTCCCATCTATTCCAGCGGTCTTACGACCTTGGTTTAGTTGGGTAACCTGTCGAACTGCCAGAAATTGAGCACTGCGGCTTTTCAGGATCAGCTTTTGGAGCTTCCTGGCCCGTCTCCGGTCATTCGCTCGAACCGCTTTCCACACTCGCTTTTGAAGGCGGAAGAGTATCTTGCGATATTGCTTCCAGGGCTGTTTAGCCCACGATTCACTATCCGCTTTGGGGCGAATGTGTCTAACCATACGCTTCTCTAGTAAATGCGTTCTGATAACCTCAGTCCAATTACGGACTGTCCTACCCGGTTCTAAGGGGTTCCGCATCCCGTCTTGCCTACTGCGGTTTCGACCTGAGTCCACAGACCTTAGAGCCGTTTTTCTTCGTTCCCTCTATCGATTGACTGATGACTTAGGACGATCCAATTCACCCCTTTTGCCCTCTCGGGGAAGCTGCTAACTTACACAAATTGCAGCGAGATTATCGACAGTGTGGTCAGCATGAGTTAGTCAGATTGCTGCCCCAAAATCGGATGCTTTTCTAGGATCTGTTTATCCGTATCATCTCCCGTTTGCCCCAGGGTACCTATCTGCTTCGGCTCCCTGATTGGGCGTTAGAGCCAACTTTACTCTGTAGAATTCCGGGTCTACTCGGTGTGGCCCTTGGAGTCAGTTGTTCCCCTAACTGGTGGGACTTGAACCCACATCGATAGAGAGTTAGGTCACCGGGAGGCCGGTCAACCCCTTGGGTTATGGGCTTTCTGGATATACCGTGGCAGCCTTTAGCCAAGAACGAATCGTTCGTGTAAGTTTTTGTGTAATCAAGCTGCGATCGCAGGGCAGTCTATCTATGGAATATTGTTCCTGCAGGCTGTATCGATATGAATGTGGGATTGACTTTCATAAGAGAGACAGACTACTCAGAAATTTCACCTTTGACGGCTATACTACGCCCAGCAGGCTGTAACAGGCAGGACGATGCGATGAGTCAGCAGGCCCAGCTGGTTGAATATCTGCAGCAAGAACTGGCGGTTCCGTCAGAAGCGATTGCTTTGGGACTGCGACAGTCGGCTGCGATGCCAAATCTGTTGCCAATGGTGCTGTGGCAGTATGGGCTGGTAACAACGGCTCAGCTAGAGCAGATCTTTGACTGGTTGGAAGCGAGGGTAAGTTAGATTGGACAGGAGTGGGTCGCAGGAATTAGATTATGGTTCAAACTGCCGCAAGCCCTGATGTCTTATATCCTGATGCCGACGGTCAACCAATGGCAGACAACACTAAGCAGTACCGTTGGATTGTGCGTTTGATGACTAATCTAAAGTGCAGTTGTCAGCGTTTCTACTCAGACTTCAAAGTTGGAAAACTTAATGAAGGGATGAGTCATTTTTCCTAGAGAGCTGGAAAAGTATCAATAAATCAAGTGGTTTGGGGATTTCAACGGAGCTTCTATCTGGCTATCTTAGTAAAGCCATGAACTATACCCTTTGGGGCCAGCCTTAGAGGAAAGCATAAAAAGCGATCGCCATGCTGAAAACAGTCAAAGATGCCTGCAAGGTTCATCCCTCAACACTGGACTACCAAGTTGCTGGAGGGGTTGAAAGCTTAGCTCAGATGATTGATGCCAGCGATGAGGGCCAAGCCTTCTTTGCGAAAAGCTATCTCACCCGTGGCATGGAAGAACTGCTCAGAGAGGGATTGCTGCGATTATCAGGGCAAACCGATCAGGCCCTGTTTGAGCTGGCCCAGGCAATGGGGGGGGGTAAAACTCACCTGATGTGTGCCCTTGGGCTGCTGGCTAAGTACCCGTCACAGAGATCGCATGTCTTACCCAGTGATGTCATTGCTCGTCTGGACAATCAGCCTGCCCGTGTCGCTGTGTTCGATGGTCGCGATAGTCCCGATCATTACTTGTGGGGCGAAATTGCTAAACAGCTTGGCGCGGAAGAGCAGATGCGTCAGTTCTGGAAAGATGGACCGAAGGCTCCGGGTAAAGAGCACTGGAAGGAGATTATTGGCGATCGCCCCACATTGATCCTGTTCGACGAGCTGCCCCCATACTTCCTGGAAGCGCGAACGGTGCCGGTCGGTCGGGGCTCGATGGTAGACGTACTGACCCGAGCGTTATCGAACTTGTTTGTGGCAGCGCTGGAGCTACCCCGTTGCTGTGTCGTGCTAGCCAACCTATCGGACAGTTACCGCGAACAAGTGAAGGAGGTCAAGAAACTTGTTGCAGATGTGCAGCGAGAAGCCTCGCGACAGGCCAATAAAATTACCCCGGTTTCCCTAGAGGGGAGCGAAATCTACTCGATTTTGCGGAAGCGATTATTCTCGGAGCTGCCGACTGACGAAGAAATTGATGAGGTGGCAGAAGCTTACGCCGCCCAGGTGAAGCTGGCCGAAGACAGCGGCTATTTGACCGCTCGCAGCTTAGAGCAAATTGCCGACGAAATTCGGGCAACCTATCCCTTTCATCCGGCATTTAAGCATCTGGTCGCGCTGTTTAAAGACAACCCAGATTTTCGGGAAACCCGTGGCCTGTTGCAGTTCGCGGCGCGGGTCATTCGCTCGGCCTGGAATCGCGATCAGAATGATGTCTTTCTGATTGGCACCCAGCACCTCAACCTGAACGACAGCCAGGTCATGAACGAGGTGACGGACATTAACCGGGCGCTGCGTCCGGCCATCACGATGGACATTGCCGACAATGGCAACGCTCATGCCGAAGAAATTGATGCCAATCTCAACAGTGATGCCGCCTCTCAGGTCGCGGCCATGATTCTTTCCGCCTCACTATCCCTGGCGGTGAAAGGGCACATGGGGCTGCGCCGAGAGGAAGTGATTGAGTACCTGGCTGCACCCAACCGTAAACCCGAGGAGTTTGCCCAGGCGTTTGATCGCCTGCGTAAAACAGCCTGGTATCTCCATGCCGATGGCGAGCTGTTCTATTTCAAAGACACTGAGAACCTGACTAAGCGCATTCAGCGAGAAGCTCAGGGATTGCCCAATCCAAAGGTCTATAAAGCGCTACGGACTCGTCTGGAAGGGGAGCTGGAAGCTCGTTCTAAGCGAGCCTATCAAGAAGTCCTGGTGATGCCAGAGATTGACGAAATTCGGTTGAGCACCCATCGCATTTTGGTGGTGGTGCCGCCAGACAATAGTGTGCCGCCAGAGGACATCCATCGGTTCTATCGGTCGGTTTCTGAGAAGAACAACCTGTTGGTGCTGTCGGGCAACGACACCCACATGGCCAGCAGGGTCGAAGAGGCATTGCGAGAGTTATACGCAATCGAGAACATCGCGAAAGGCATCAACGCTAGCGATACCCTCTATGCCCAGGCTCAGGATGCGAAGGAAGAGGCTGAGGGCGCTTTTCTCCAAGCCCTTCAGGGTACCTATAATCGCCTGTTCTACCCTGCCGAAGATGGGCTACAGCAGGCCACCATCGAGAATGGGCTGAAATTTGGACAGACCAGTGAGGACAGCGTAGAAACCCAGATCGAGGCCATGCTGGAGAGTATGCGCTGCGACAACAAACTCGCGACGGATGCTGAGGCAGACCCGCTGCCCTACTTCGCAATGGCTGAAGAGGAGCTTTGGCCCCAGAACGATCGCCGCACACCCTGGCGGGATGTGCTCATGCGAGCCAAGAGTAATCCGGCATGGCCGTGGCTACCCGGCATCAAGGGGTTAGATCAGCTCAAGGTCAAGGCATTATCTCAGGGGCGCTGGCGAGAGGGTAATGATGGCTGGATTGAGAAAGGCCCGTTTCCCAAGGAGAAAACCGCCGTCAACATTGTCAGCCAGATGCAGGACACCCAAACTGGCGAAACAGTGTTTACGCTGACCCCGCTCCATGCAGGGCCAAGTCCCAGGGTGCATTACAGCACTGCCGCCGCTGTCACTGAGGCAGATCCGGTCGTTGATGACCTGGATGCCTTTCGCACCAAAGAGCCAACCCTGTATTTTCTGGCAATTGATACAACGGGCACCCATGAACCAGGGGAGCCGAAACGGTGGGTAGCCAAGCTCAAAATTCGGTATCAGGTGCATGATCGCCCCGATCATCGTGAGGTGGAACTCGCTGTAACGCCTAATGCCGTGCTGCGCTACACCACCGATGCCACCAATCCACGGGAGGGGCGGATCTATGACGGCCCGGTGCCCATTTCCGATAGTCAAATTTTGCTTCAGGTTTATGCCAGTGCGGGTGAAGCCTCGGCAACAGAAACCTTCACCATCGCCGAGAAGGGTACCAAGCGGGTCGAACTGGATGAAACTCAACCGGCCAGAATTGTCCGGGTTAAACCCCGCTTTGACACCACGGGTGCCGTCTTTGATGTCATCGCTCAATTCAAAGATCGGCAGGGCATCATTTTCCACGGGGTCACCCTCAATGTGGGTGAGGGCGAACAAGCCGTCCAGGTCAGGTTTAACGACCGGCCTGTCACCCCGGCCATTTTGGAAAAAGTTATTGAGGCCCTGCGGGACAATCTGGGTGAGCCAGATGCTTTGGTACAGTTAACTATCCGGGATGGGGCTGCGTTTAATACTGGGTTTGATCTAAAAACCTTTGCAGAACTCGCAGGCATTGAGCTAACCCCCAACACGGTGGAGCAGTAACATGGTTTCAGTACAAAAGTACTCAGCTCTTATGGTCAACGAACCGAAAAAAACACGCAAAAAGGCCAATCAACCGGCCCATGCTACTCAGGGGTTTGGGGTGCCGTTGACGGCAGCGCCCCACCATTTTGTGGTGATCATTCCTCGGGGCAATAAGCAGCCGGTGCAGATTGTTGAAGACCTGGGAATGCACACCGTTGGTGATGAAAGTGAACTGCTGGATCGGGTGGTATTGCCCCGTTCTGTCTGGACGGAGATCGCCAATCCGGTGAAGCGGATGTTTAATGAACGCCTGAAAGCCCATGAGCTGAAACCAGGGCAATGGAAGGTGGGGGAAAACCGCGTCGATCGCTTGTTGGGTAAGGAACTCTGTGTGTTGGCCTGGGCGATCGAAGACCTGGAAGAGGAAAAGGTCGGCACGGCCCTACGGAACTGGTTAGCCTTACGCCCGGAGGAGCGCTGGTGGCTGTTTGGCATGACGGCAACCACGGTGGGTGGCCCTGGCGATGCAGGGCGAGGGTGGCGCATGGCGCTGAAATACGCCCTGGGTGATACCCCTCAACCCACTATTCGAGAACCCCGGAAGGCTGGTAAGCCTGATGACACCATCTACGAAACTTTGCCGCTATTTCAGAACAATTAGGAGACCGAAGCCATGACGGCGAATACTGCCGCCAAACCTGCCCTGGAGCCATTGGCGCTCAAGGATGCCCCCTCGCTGATTGAGCGGGTGTTTCCGGCGCAGAAGATTTCGGCGGAGGCCCAGAAGGAACGGAAAGCCGGGGCGGGGCAAACCCTGACGGCGCTGGGATCCTATTGGAAGGGGCGCAAGCCGCTGATCATGGTGCGGGCGATCGTGCTGGGCTGTCTGTTGCCGGTGACGGATAACTTAGAAGCGGACCTACACATCTTTGAGAAGCTGATGGGCATGGATGACGAGGCTTTTGGGCGGCGGGAGCCGAAGCTAAAGGTCTCGGAGATTGCGGAACGCATCACCCTCCAGAATCCCTGGGACTATTTTGACTACACCAACAAGTTCTACGACCCCGACGACATTGAAGCGCTGCAATTTCCGCTGGATGGGTCGCAGTATCCGAAGCTGAAGGTGCGCTGGCAGCGGGGCTTAGCGGATGAGCAGAAGTATCCGCTGTTGGCGCAAGCGCTGGCGGGCTTGTCCTATGAGGAGAAGGTGGGGCTGTGTCGGCGACCGGAGGAGATTGATCCGGCGGTGCTCTATGGGCCGATTTGGGATAACGTGAACGCACACCTGGCAGAGTTTGGCATTGAAGCCAATTCCCATGAGGAACTGGTGGAGCAGTTGGGGATATTGCGCTATGGGCATCGGCCCAGGGTGGGGGATACGTTTTGTGGGGGCGGCTCGATTCCGTTTGAGGCGGCGCGGTTGGGGTGTGATGTGTATGCGTCGGATCTGAATCCGGTGGCCTGCATGTTGACCTGGGGGGCGCTGAACATCATTGGAGCCAGCCCGGAGAAGCGGGCAGAGATTGCGCAGGCCCAAAAGGAAGTGGCGGAAGCGGTAGATCGGGAGATCACCGAGTTGGGGATTGAGCACAATGAGCGGGGGGACAGGGCAAAGGCGTTTTTGTATTGTTTGGAGACGCGGTGCCCTGAGACGGGATGGATGGTGCCTGTTACTCCCAGTTGGGTCGTAAGTTCAAATCGTAATGTTTACGGCAAGATGGTTCCAAATCATGAGCGTAAAGCTTTTGATATAGAAATTATTACTGGAGCAACTAAAGAAGAAATGAAGTGTGCCAAACTCGGTACATTACGGGATGGAAACTTAGTTTACGAATTAGATGGTAAAGAATATCGAACTCCGATAAAAACACTTCGTGGCGATTATCGATTGGCTGATGGTACTACCGGAAATAAATTGCGGCTTTGGGGCAAGCATGACTTTATCCCAAACCATGACGACATTTGGCAGGAACGCCTTTTCTGTATCCATTGGATGACGAAGGAAACTCTTGATAAAGGCCGTCCAGAAGCCTTTTTCGGGAGCATAACTTCCGAGGATTTAGCGCGAGAAGACAAGGTAAATAATCTTGTAAGCGAACATTTAGAAGCTTGGCAACAAAAGGGAATCTTGCCAGACATGTCAATTGAACCGGGATACAATACTACACAGCCTATTCGTGAGAGAGGTTGGCAATATTGGCATCATTTGTTTGGTGCTAGAAGCTTGCTTGGAATAGCTATATTCCGCAATCAGTTCCAAAATGAAGCTATCCTGCCTCATCTTTCGGCAATGATTCCTCTTGTCCTTAACAATGCTTGTAAGCTATGTGCTTGGAATACTGGTCATCCCGGTTCAGGAGAGTACACTGCAAATGCTTTCTATAATCAAGCATTAAACACTAACTATAGATATAGCCTTCGTAGCGTTTCCCATATTCTAGATACATTATTTAGTAATGGTGTTGGCGCTGGTACTTTTAATCTGAGCAGTAATTACAAAATAGACTGCAAATCTGCATGGGATGTGAGTGAATCTTCGGGCTTATTTCTGTCAGATCCGCCTTATGCCGATGCTGTCAACTATGAAGAAATAACTGAATTCTTCATTGCATGGCTCCGTAAAAATCCCCCGCCCCCTTTTGACCAATGGACATGGGATTCCCGTCGCGCCCTCGCTATCAAAGGCGATGGTGAAGACTTCCGCCGAGGCATGGTCGATGCCTACCGCGCCATGACTAACCACATGCCCGACAACGGCCTGCAATGCGTCATGTTCACCCACCAAGACA
The DNA here is from genome assembly GCF_030405905.1 of Sphaerothrix gracilis Ecp01. NCBI lineage: Bacteria > Bacillati > Cyanobacteriota > Cyanophyceae > Nodosilineales > Nodosilineaceae > Sphaerothrix > Sphaerothrix gracilis. The sequence continues at coordinate 24,012 of NZ_JASATW010000031.1, read as the reverse complement.
CCGGGGTTTGGGCCGATATGGTGTCCATCTTTTGGGCAGCGGGGCTGCAAGTCGTCAGCGCCTGGTACATCGCCACCGAAACCACCTCCGAACTCAAACAGGGCGGCTACGTGCAGGGCACCGTCACCCTACTGCTCCGCAAGCGCCTCGACACTGCTTCCACCTTCAAGCAGCGCCTCCTGCCCAAAATCCGCAAAGAAGTGCAGGTCCAAATCGAGGCCATGCTCAACCTCAATGATGCTGCCCAGGCCCACGGCGAGACTGTCTTCAATGACTCTGATCTGCAAATGGCCGGGTACGCCGCCGCCCTCAAAGTGTTGACCCGCTACACCGAAGTCGATGGCCGCGATGTCACCACCCTCGCCCTCCAACCCCGCCAAAAAGGTGAGGAAACCGTCGTTGATGCAATCGTGGAATATTCCTCCGAGGTCGCCAACAACTTGCTGATTCCCGATCGTCTCAAAGCCCTCAACCCCGACACCTGGAGCCAAATCACCGGCGTCGAGCGGTTCTACCTCCGCATGGCCGCCATTGAAAAAACCGGCGCAGCCAAACTCGACAACTACCAGAACTTCTCCAAGGCATTCCATGTCGAGTATCAACCGCTCATGGCTTCCCTCAAGCCCAACCAGGCACGACTTAAAGGTGCGAAACAGTTGAAGCCTCGCGAGTTGACCAGTGGCGACCTGGCCGGTACCCTGCTCAGCGAACTGCTCATGGCCATTCAAGAGCTGCTCAACGACAAAGACCCCAAAGTCGTCCTAGGCCAGATTCGCACCAGCCTCGACGACATCTACTTCCAAAAACGCAGCCACCTGATGGCAATGGCGCACTACCTTGCTGATATGTGGGATGGGGTGCGTCCCGAAGAAGCCCAGAAAGCGGAGATTATTGCTAACCGCATCCGCAACGAGGGAATGGGAGGATGATCGGAAACAGGGCTGGCAGCCCCCCAGCCCCCAAACTTGGGGGAGCCGGATCGGAAGTCCCCCGGTATCGGGGGATTAGGGGGCAAGTATGGAGGTTAATCAGAGATGGCGAAGGATTTATTTCATGAATCCGTCAAAACAGCTTTGATTAAAGAGGGCTGGAATATTACTAAAGATCCCCTAACTATTCGGATTGATCGGGTTAAATTGGAAATTGACCTGGCGGCTGAGAAGGTCTTCGCAGCGGAACGAGAGGGCCAAAAAATCGCGGTGGAAGTCAAAAGCTTCATCAATCCATCCGCTATCAATGATTTCCATGCGGCATTGGGGCAATTTCTCAACTACCGCCTGGCGCTAGAGATGACCGAGGGCGATCGCATCCTCTATCTCGCTGTTCCTGAAGACGTATTCAACAGCTTTTTCCAAGAGCGCTTTGTCCAATCTGCCATCAAAAGCTATGCCTTGAAACTCTTGATCTACAACCCTACTCAGGAGGAAATTGTGGAATGGATACCTTAAATCAGTACCGCAAAATCATCCGTGAATTGCTGCAAAGTCACGGAACCAAAGACGACCCAGACATTGAATGTCAAATCATTTGTGATACCGAGAACGACCACTATCAATTGGTGGAATTGGGCTGGCAGGGGCTCCATCGCATTTACGCCTGCTACATTCACCTCGATATCAAGCAAGGGAAAGTCTGGATTCAGCAAAACATGACGGAAGCCGATTTGGGGCAAGAGCTAGTCGATCGCGGGGTACCCGCCACCGATATTGTCCTGGGATTACAGCCCCCTTATAAGCGTCCCTATACCCAATACAGCGTGGCATGAGCCAACCTCGAATACAGCGGTATTCCTCCCGCACTCATCGCCTAGACCAGACGGTGCTTACCAAGTACCTGAAGCAAGCAAAACGCTACCACCGCATCGCGGGCTACTTCACCTCGTCCCTGTTTGAGATTGCGGGAGAACACCTCGACGGTATTGAGGATGTCCGCATCGTTTGCAACTCCGACGTGCGCTCTGAAGACATCAAAGTCGCCAAAATTCAGGAATCTAAGCTGCTAGGCCGCCTCAATAGCTTGCCCGTGGAGGCAGAATCACTGCTCAACCGTCCTCGCTATAAATGGCTCTACGAATTTCTAGATAAACACCCCAACGCCATCCGCGTTGCCCCAGACGACTTCTGCGGGTTCGTTCACGGTAAAGCAGGCGTCATCGAACTGCACGATGGTCGCCGCATTGGGTTCATCGGCTCCATGAACGAAACCCGTGCGGGCTGGCAATCTCACTACGAAATCGTGTGGTCAGACGAAAGCCTTGAAGGCGTGGACTGGATACAAGCTGAATTTGAGGCGCTATGGGCTAAGGCTGTCCCACTGCCTAGAGCCGTCGTCCAGGAAGTAGGGCGTCGCGCCCATCGGGTAGAGATTGAACTGGACGACCAACCCGATGAGGAGAGTCTGGCTCCTGCCGCCCTAGTGGAGTCGCCCATGTACCGGGAAGGGCTGTCGCTCTCACCCTGGCAGCGGGCCTTCGTCGCTGAATGCATGAAGCACCTGCGCTGGCATGGTGTTGTCAGGCTCTTGCTAGCCGATGAAGTGGGTTTAGGTAAAACCCTGGCGCTCGCGACAGCGGCTCTCACCTTAACCCTGGTCCACGAACAGGAGATTGCCCAGCAGGGCGCACGGGGCCGCCGCCGTCCCATTGTCATCTTTGCGCCTGCTCCCCTGACCGAGCAGTGGCAGACCGAACTACTGGATAAACTGGGACTCCCCTGTGCTCGTTGGTCTTCCCAGAAAAAAGTATGGCTCGATCCAGAAGACCGGGCGATTTCCCCCACGGGTGCCGAAAATGTGACGCGCTGCCCGCTCCGCATTGGCATTATCTCCACGGGGCTGATCGTCCAACCGACGAAAGAGCGCGATCTCCTTAGTCAGCTCAATTTTGAAATTCTGATTCAGGACGAATCCCACAAATCTCGCAGTAAGCAGGGCATGGGTAAAGATGCGGGTGAACCCAATGCCCTGTTGAAATTCATGCTGGCCGCAGCAGGGCGATCGCGCCATGTCTTGCTGGGTACGGCCACCCCCATGCAAACACAAGTCGAAGACCTATGGGATCAGTTGAAGATTTTGCACCAGGGTGATGGCCGCTTCGTCATGGGCAACGAGCTGAGTCCCTGGCATTACCCTGAACAGATCGTTCCGATGGTAACGGGCGAATCGCTTATTGACGATCTTGAAGAAGCTTGGCGATATTTGCGATCGCCTCTCCCACCTCTCGATTCTTCCGCAGAAAGCGACTTTCGCCGTGTTATCCATGAAATTCGCGGCGAGCTGGGAATGCAGCCTAAAGAGTTTGATACTGCTGCCCCCATCGTCAACCTGCCTTACGCCGTTCGGGATGATTTGGAGGATCTGCTGGATACCGAACGGGCCAACATGCGGTTTTTCCAGCGCCACAACCCCATCGTGCGCCATGTGGTGCTGCGCAAACGCAAGGTACTCGAAGACGCCGGACTGCTACAAAAAGTCGGCGTAGACCTGCATCCTAACCAGGAAAAGTGTCGCCATCCCAATACCTTTGCCATTTTGTTTCAACGACGGGCATTGAGAACTGATCAGGCTTTTCTCAACGCTTACGAGGCTGCACAGACGTTTGGCCGAATCTATGGCAGACGAGCTGGAGCCGGGTTCATGAAAAATCTCGTCGAGCAGCGGCTCTGCTCTAGCTGTGTGGCCGGACTCAATACAGCTCAGCAGTTATTAAACAAGCAGGCGGCTGAAGACGAAAACGAGCAAGAGTCAGTGCGAGATATTGAGTTAGCGATCGCGGAGCAAGAAGCTCTGCACGATCTGATTAATGCCCTCAAAGAGATGCAGGAGGAAGATCCAAAACTCAAGGCTGTCAAACATTACCTCACTCAGGAAGACTGGGTTCAGCACGGCTGCATTATCTTCAGCCAGTACTACGACACCGCCGCCTGGGTCGCTGAAAATCTAGCAGCTCTCTTTCCTGACAAGCTCATTGGTTTATATGCCGGTGCTAATAAAAGCGCCCTCTTCCGTGGGCCGGAAAATTCAAACAGAGCCAAGCGAGAAACGCTTAAAAAGATGGTCGAAGAGCAAGCCATTCGCATCATGGTGGCCACCGATGCCGCTTGTGAAGGACTTAACCTTCAGCGCCTTGGTACTCTCATCAATGTTGACTTACCCTGGAACCCAACTCGCTTAGAGCAACGGATAGGGCGCATCAAACGCTTTGGCCAAACTCGCCCTACTGTTGACATGCTCAACCTGGTATACCAGGATACCGTCGATGAAACCATCTACGAACGTCTCTCAGAGCGAATGAAAGACCGCTTCGATCTTTTTGGCTCCTTACCCGACACGATTGAAGATAGCTGGATTAAAAATATTGAGACCCTAGACGAGAAACTCGACGAGTACATCAACGCTCAGAAGCGGGTCAATGGCTTTGACATTCGCTACAACGCCAATCTTGATGCTAAGGAAGATGAATGGCGAAACTGTGCAAGGGTACTCTCGCGCCACAGCATTGAAACCTTGATGCGTAATGGCTGGTGAAATTTCCAAAACTCGATGCACTTCAAAAATTGGCATTGCTAATTTTGGATATGAATTATCCCTCTGTAATCAAACTGGGGTCAAACCTTGATACCTCTTAGGCTGAAATGATGCAAATTCGTCGAATTTTCTCAGACTGACAAAAGAGGGGTAAGCTTGCGCACTGCTACAAGGCAGTCAGGCTCTAAAGGCTTTTGGAAAAACGGTAGCTTTCCGAACTTACTTCCTTATATTGGGAGGTACATCACAAACTGAAAGCTGGGGAGTTGACCAACAGCTATGGATACGGATTCTAATTGGGAAAGTATTTTAGGAGACCAGAGTTGGGACACCTACTGCAGTCTCACCTCCCCAGAAAGGCGTACCAAGATTGCTCAGTTACAAGAAATTCTGGAAAACGGATTCTCCGACATTCGATCAGCAGAGATCTGGCAACAGGTTGGTAGACTTTGGAGTGCTGAGGGGCATGGTGTGGACAGCACAGAGGCTCACCAGAATGCATTGGCGAGTTTTGAGCAGGCGATCGCCCTCAATCCTGATTTTCATGAAGCCTGGAATAATCTAGGAAATTCCCTACGCAACTTAGAGCAGTATGAAGAGGCAATTGCTGCTTTTGACTCTGCCATCCAGCTCAAACCAGACTACCACCAAGCTTGGAGTAATCGAGGAAATACGTTCTACTACATGTCCAGGTACGAGGAGGCGATTGCTTGCTACGATCAAGCGTTGCAATATGAGCCTAAATTCTCTCTAGCCTGGAGTAATCGCGCAGGAGCGCTTAGTAATTTAGGACGTTTGGAAGAAGCTATTTCCAGTTATGACCAAGTTTTACAGATTGAACCTAATAATGCTAATGCTTGGCGTTATCGGGGATTTGCCTTGAATAGTTTAGGACTATATGAGAATGCAGTAGACAGTTTTGACAAAGTCTTAGAATTTATATCTGAGGATGCTCAAGCTTGGAGTAATCGGGGGATAGCACTAGCTAACCTACAACGTTATGAAGAGGCGATCGCCAGTTATGACCAAGCTCTACATTGCAAACCAGACAACGCTTCCGTGTGGAGCAGCCGCAGCGCTGCCCTGATGAATTTGGGACGCTATGAAGAAGCCATTGCCAGCTATGATCGGGTACTGCAACTTAAGCCAGATGACTTCCAGGCTTGGTATTACCGTGGCTCAGCCCTGAACAGCTTGGGACGTATTGAAGCAGCAGTTGCCAGCTATGACCAAGCGCTACAGCATAATCCTGAGGATGTTCAAACTTGGAGCCACCGTGGTGCTGCACTTGCGACACTAGGCCGACAGGAAGAAGTAATTGCTAGCTATGACCGAGCCTTGCGCCTTAATCCCGATTTGGCTTGGGTATGGAGTGGTCGGGGCGCAGCCCTCAACAATTCTGGAAGATATCAAGAGGCACTTGAATCTGCGGAAAGGTGTATTGCCCTTCAGCCGGAAGGGGCTCACGGCTGGTACGTTCGAGGCTACGCATTAGATCGATTGGGTCGCTATGAAGAAGCGCTTGCTAGTTATGACCGGGCCTTGCAAATCAAGCCCGATGATCCTTTAGCTTGGCGCGATCGGGCTTCGGCACTCAGTAAATTACAACGTTACGAAGATAACATTGCTAGTCTTGACCGGGCGTTGCAGTATAAACCCGATGATCCTGAGATTTTGATTCGTCGAGGTGCAGGATTGAGTCTATTGCGACGCTATGAAGAGGCGATCGCGGATTTTGACCGCGCATTGCAGTATCAACCAGACAATGCCAGAGCTTTGTTTACTCGTGGCATTGCATTGATGTCTTCAACACGCCATCAGGAAGCGATCGCAGATTTTGACCGAACACTACAACTTAATTCTAACTTTCCCAGTATCTGGTCTTTTCGGGGTTTTTCGCTCATCAATTTGGGCAGGGCTGAAGAAGCAATTGCAAGTTTTGAGCAGGCCTTGCAGCATAACCCTGAAGACCCCGAAGCCTTTTATGGTCGGGCTAAGGCGCTGTCAGACTTGGGGCGTTACGAAGAGGCGATCGCTAGTTATGACCAAGCCTTGCATCATAAACCAGACGATGCTCGAAGTTGGAGTGGTCGCGGCATCGCATTAAATCGTTTGAAACGTCATGAGGAAGCTCTTTTCAGCTATAACCAGGCGTTGCGGTATCAGCCTGAAGATTCTCAAACGTTGACCAATCGAGGGATTACACAACTTGACATGGAAGAATGGGAGGCAGCGATCTCCAGCTTTGATCAGGCATTGCGACATCAGCCTGACAATGCCCAAGCCTGGGATTGTCGAGGAGCGGCATTAGGAGAGTTGGGACGCTGCGAAAAAGCCTTAGAGAGTCTTGACCAGGCTCTACACTATCGGTCGGACTATGCCTCAGCCTGGTCAAACCGAGGATTTATTTTGGCATGTTTGGGACGCTACGAAGAAGCGATTTCAGATTGTGATCGGGCTTTGCAGTATCAACCTACTCTAGTTCTAGCCTGGAACAATAAGGGATCTGCTTTATCTCAGTTAGAACGCTATGAAGAGGCGCTAACCAACTTTGATCAAGTACTACAGATTCAACCGGGGGATGCCCAAGCCTGGATTAATCGCGGTTTTGCCCTGAGCCAATTGGGCTGCCATGAAGAGGCTGGCACTTGCTTTGATCAAGCAGTGCAATATCAACCCAATAATCCTAAAGTCTGGTGTGAATACGGTGCAGCACTTGCTCAGTTAGAGCACTATGAAAAAGCATTGGTTAGCTTAGATCGCGCGATCCATTACAAACCTGATTTTGCCAAAGCCTGGACAATCAGGGGGGCTGCACTGGCTGGCTTGGAACGTTATGAGGAAGCAATCACAGATTATGATCGGGCACTGCAATATAAGCCTGATGATGCTTTTGCCTGGAATAATCGAGGTTTCGCTCTGATCCGTTTGCAGCGCTATGAGGAAGGACTAGCAGATTGTGAGCGATCGTTGCAATATCAACCTCAAAATGTACTTGCCTGGAGAAATTGTGGACTTGCACTGCTCGAATTAAAACGCTATGAAGAGGCTGTTTCCTATTACGAGCGATCGTTCCAGATTAAGGTTAACAAAGCGGAATCTCTATATGAATGTGGATTGGCTTTAGCTAACTTGGAGCGCTACGAAGAGGCACTTGCTAGATACGACCAAGCTTTGCACCATCAACCAGACTTCCTTCCTGCTCGGAATAATCGGGGGATCACCCTGATTATCTTGGGGCGCTATGAAGAAGCCATTACTAATTTTGAACAGATTTTGGCCGACCAACCAGACAATGCCCGAGCTTGGGAAAATCGCGGTGTTGCCCAGCTTGAATCGGGACGATACGAAGAGGCGTTGACAAGCTTTGATCAGGCATTGCACTATGACCCAGACAATGCTCACGCTTGGAGTAATCACGCTGGGGCACTGTCGGCATTAGAACGTTATGAGGCAGCGGTCTCAAGCCACGATCAGGCGCTAGCACTTGACCCTAATTTCTTCAGTGCTTGGAACAATCGAGGAGCAGCATTAAACAACTTGGGGCGGTTTCAAGAAGCCCTGGAGTCTGCTGAACAGGGAATTACACTCCAGCCAGAATCAGCTGAAGGATGGCGTATCAAAGGTTTTGCTTTGGATGGGCTAAATCGCTATGAGGAAGCTATTGCCAGTTATGACCAAGCGTTGCACTACGAACCAGACAATGCTTCAGCTTGGGTAGGTCGTGGTGGGGTACTGGCAGACTTGGGACGCTATGAGGTGGCTATTGAGCATCACGATCGGGCATTGCAGTACAAATCTGATCTCCTTGTAGCTTGGGGCGGTCGCGGTGCCATCTTAATCAGGTTAGGGCATTATGAAGACGCGATTTCTGACCTAGACCAGGCATTACAACTCAATCCCAAAATGTCTCAGGCTTTGCATGGTCGCGGGGTTGCCCTCGCCAACCTGGGGCGCTACGAAGACGCAATTTCTAGCTATGACAAAGTATTAAGTCTCAAGCCTAACTTCACTGATGCCTGGATCAGCCGGGGGTTTGCTAGGTTGTATTCAGATCTTTACCTTAACCACGGTTGGGGCAGTCCCACCCTAGTAGCAGAATCATTACCCCCGGATCTGCAAAATCCAGATCTGGACTTGCGCGGCTATGAGGGGTGTCGGGCTTGTATTCAAGAGGGATTCAAATATACCCCCGAAAGGAGTGAGGATTGGGGTAAATTGCATCAAGCATTGGGGGAAGCACATCGAATCTGGGGCAACTACCAGGAGAGTCCGTTGCCCTTTTGGCGTAAAGCCATCGCCTGCTATAACCAGGCATTGGATATTTTCACGGCAGACACCTCTCCCCAGCTACGGCTAGAGGTTCTTGCCCTGCTGATCCGTACTCATCGCACTTTGCAGACCCACGATGGAACGGTGGCAGCGCTGGTACGTGAGGGCACCGCGCTCCTGATCCGGCTATTGCGTGAGGCTGTTTCTGAAGCCCAAAAACAAAGATTGGGCTTGCAGTTTGCCAGTTTTGGGCAAGCCACAGTTGATTTACTGGTTCAGCAAGGGAACCTGGTTAAAGCCCTAGAAACCGCCGAACTAGACAAGAATTGGCTGATGACCTGGCTATTGCGCTGGCAAGACCCCGATGACATCCCAACTGCCAACCACGATTTCATGAGGCAGCTTCTTCGTCCCGATACTGCTATTGTCTACTGGCACCTCAGTTCCGATGCCCTCACCATCTTCATCCTACTCTGGGATCAGGCTCAACCTGTAGTTGTTGGTCGCATCAGAGACGATCACCAAGCAGGTATCCGTCAAGTCGACCGACTCCAAAGGTGGCTTCAAAATTGGAACCAGACCTACGATCGCTACGCTGGCAATAAAGAACTCAACCCTAACCGTGACGAAACCTGGCGGCAAAATTTGCCCACAAGGCTTTCAGAACTGAGTGACTTGCTGAATATTGATCAAGTCAACCTGCATCTGGAAAATCTTTCTCAACTTATCCTGATTCCCCACCGTGATCTTCATCGTCTGCCTTTACATTCGCTCTTTCCCGCCCACACTTGCACTTATCTACCCAGTGCTTATTTTGGGTTGATGCTCCAGCAAAAGTCGCTGGCGCGATCGCCCTTTCAAAGCTTACTACTGGCCGAAAATCCCAAGCATCGCCCCATCTCTGAAGACGACGGCACACCTAGCAAGTTGAAAAAGCTGGTGGATTTGCCCTTTGCAGAAGTGGAAGCCGCTTTAGTTCACCGTGTGTTTATCGACACTGGGGGAGAGGCTATTCTTTTATCGGAGGGAATGGGTGAGGCACATACCGCGACCTATATCCAACTCAAAGCTCATTTGTCTCGGCCTTACCAAGTTTTGCACTTTAACGGGCATGGTGCTTACAACAGCGAAGATCCATCCCAGTCCTGTTTGTTCCTCAGTGGACCGGATCGTCTAACTCTGCAAGATATTGTCTCCCTGGATCTAAGCCCCTATCGTCTGGTTTGTTTAGCCTCATGCGAGACAGCAATCACTGGCAGCCAGACCATTACCGCTGAGTATGTGGGCTTAGTGAGTGCCTTCCTGAAAGCTCAGGTGGGAGGTGTGATTAGTACCCTCTGGAAAGTTGAATCGGCAGCCACCGCCATTCTGATAGTGCAGTTTTATCGAGAATTGCAGCAGGGGCAATCTCTTTCGACGTCACTCGAAAAGGCTCGAACCTTTTTGCGAACGGCTACCCGAGCCGACCTGATTCAGTGGTTGGACTGGGCTATTCCCAAATTGCCGCGATCCCTCAGCCTAATTCTGGAAAGTGAGCAAGAGTTAATTACAATGATGGCGACCAAGCAACCCTACAGTCACCCATACTTCTGGGCAGCCTTTACCCTCTCTGGACTATAAAACTCCCGACTATGAAAGATGCAGAGGCCCAAATCTTAAAAGCATTTCTCTATGCTCTCTGGCGACAAACTGAAGCATTGCCAGAAACAGTCTTGCATCAAATGCAGGCGATTTCGGACTCTCTCGACACCCGTGTCGTCGAGCTGCATGACCTGGCCACTGCCGTTCCTGTGCTAGAACTTCCCTATAAAACTGCCTATCGCTGGCTGACCGCTAGCGCCGCAGAGCGAGGGCTAGGGCTAGACTTTCTGCCACCTGAGCCAGATGACTCAGGTGTACCTGGGGAAACACCGAATATTGTTAGGGATGTTCGTCCTCACATAGAAGAAATGCGAAGTGTTCTAGCATTGATTGATCAAAAATTGGAGCAAGCGCCTAAAATACTCAAATCTTCTAGTCCTAGCAGCACTGCTCAACAAGAGTTGCGTTAACGTTTCTTCTTCTCTACGTGAATCAACTTCTTTATCTTACGGTCGATTTATTTCTTTACGATTTACAAGATGGTCTTGGTAGTACTCTGAGCACCACTGATGAAGGTAGGCGTCGATTCTGGCAACGCATCTATGGAGAAGTTGGCGAAGAGAAACTAGCTGCTTTACAAGAGGTGGAAAATACCTTTTCTAATCACATTGAGTTATTAGGGGCACAAGGCGGGCAACGCTATCAAAAATTATCTGATGAAATTAACGGCTACTACTACCCAGTTAAACTAGGCGATACCTATGCCCTTCAGATTGACTATTCTGGAAGATTAAATGATCCAGACTGGGATCAGTTATCATTGCGCGAGAAACTCCAGCAGGCCAAGGAAACCGTTCTAGAATACACGCATCAAATCCGAGGAGATTTAGGAGAAAACTGGCTGCTCTGGGGCCAATTAACAGACGCTAATCAAGAGGCAGAAGCGATTGCTCAAGATTGCTATAGAGCCCTTCAGATTACTGAAAACCCTAACTGGCAGAGAGATCGCAAAGGTAAAGGTATATTTCAAGGGGCAACTTTATTTGAAATAGAACGCCTTGATGATACTCCTGATGGGGTTAATCGAACCATGCATGCGATTATATGTTTATTCCCTCATGAGCAATCAAAGTCAGAGATTCAACAAACGATCAATCAGCTGTATAAAAACCTGATACATCTGCTTCACTACCGCAACAAAATCCTTTGGGTTTATGAACAGAGCCGTCAATTAAAAATCCAACTGAGGACCACCTCTCAGAGAGTTGAGAAGATCGTTAATTCTCTAACCCAACACATCGAGACTTCCCAGCTCAACCTCAAACAATTGCAAGAGGATTTGGCAACTGCTTTAACGATTTTTCATTACTATGAGACTAACTTAGTCTATCTGAGAGAACAGATGGCAACAATTACCATTAATACCAACAACTATAAAGCCCGAATTGAGCAACTTAAAAACCTTGACCCCGATAATGATTTCAATTTTTTGTGTCATTTTTCTGAGTTTGCGGCTGATCAATATATACGTACAATAAAGACTGAAGATGAAGCCTTCCGTGCAGGCTCAAAACCTTTGGAGAATTTCATCAAAACAGTTGAAGGAATTATTGATATCGAGAAGGCCAAAAACGATCGCACCTTTAATCGCACGGTGGCGATCGCGAGTGTTGGCATCAGCACCGCGTCTCTTGCCGCTTCAACTTTTGGCGGCCAATCTGAAAAAATCATTCAAATCTGGCGTCCAGTCCCGGCTAATCAACCCACACCTGCTCTTAATCTCTGGCTCAGTTTTGGACTGGCATTTTTCCTAAGTGTGGCGATTGGCTTGTCAGGAGCATTCCTGACCTGGCTATTTTTAGGCAAGAGCGGCAGAAATTGACCGCCGGAATCACAGCTTGAAATCAAATGGCTCCGGCAATATGGAACGCTGCCCAGTAGTAAGGATGAGCATAAGGATATTCCTCCTCAAGACTCTGGAGGCGATCGCGCTCAGCTGTGAGCAAAATGCAGAAGGAGCGATTTGCTGGATTTGTCGAGAGGAGCGCGATCGCGTCAGCTAACCAATCTACAAACTGCTCACGGGCGCCATTCCGTAAAAAGGCTTGCGCCGCTCTGAGAGCAATGACGGGAGGCTGGTGCTGCAATTCCCGGTAGAACTGCACCATCATCAACATACTGGTTACGGATTCTACTCGCCAGAGGGTACTCAATACATGCCCTACTCCTGCTTTCAAAAAGGCACTCATCAAGCCCACATATTCAGCAGTAATGGTCTGGTCACCCGTCACCGCCGTTTCGCAGGCTGCCAAACAGACGAGATGATAAACGCTCAGATCTAACTGCACAATTTCTGAGAGGGTGAGGCGATCGCTCCCCGCTAAAAACAAACAGGATTGGGAAGGATTGAGGCTATCGTAAGTGCCGTGCCCGGTGAAATGAAGAATGTGATGAGGCTGTTGTAGGGCTGTCGTTACAGTAGTAAACGTTGCTTCCTGACTGGCGACCAGCGTTACGGCAGGCTGACGATCAGAAACAGCCGACCCCATCCATTGCTGGATCAACGCCGCTTCAGCTTCGGCAAATGGCAACGGTTCAAGCGCCTGCTTTCCCTTGCTGAGTTGAGGCGTACTTTTTGGATTCTCGACCAGGAGCAGAGAGTCAAGGGGAACAGCGGGCGATCGCCGTTGATGGTGAGTCAGTGCGAGGTGGGCACTGGGAAAATAGGTGCAGCTATGGGCATCAAACAAATGATGGAGCGGAAACCGATGCAAGTCCCGGTGGGGAATCAGGATGATTTGCTCGATTCCGTGTTCTGCCAAAAGCTGAGCGATCTCTGAAACATTCAAAATAACTTTCAGATCAGGGCCCAAAACGACCGAAGGTGTGATTTAGTGTCACTTACCCTTCAAATCCTTTGCTGACAATGACTTTAGGGATTCTCATCATGAGGCAGTTCTTGAGAATGACCTTTACCCATAGGAGCTGAAACCACCAAAACTCGTTAATCTCATAAATTCAAATGTACTAAATGGCACTAAATCGCAGCTTCCGTTGTTTTAGGCCTAGTAATGACGTTCTCGCCAAAAGACAACCACTTCGCGAATTGAGATATTGTCAAATGTGGTGTACGGCATTGGTTCAGGCGGCCTTCTGTAGATCGCTGACTTCAGCCTCTTCGAGCCTGATGCCGTCTCTAAAAACAACGTCCTCAATCACATCGCCCAACTGCTGAAATCCTTGAATCCTCAACCAGAGCCATGGGGGTGCCGCTGCGCTCGTTGACGCGACGGTCACATTCCTTGCAAACATAATTTTGTATCACTTGTCGAGTCTTCAGCCTTTTGGTGCCGTTCTTCACCACTCGCTCACTCTGACAATAAATACAATTCATTCTCTGAAAGTTATACTGCCTCTATGTTCTGACAGTCACTCGCTGAGCGGACAGTGCCCATTCAATAAGTTATGAACAATAACGACAATCTCAAAATTTTATTCTTAAGTGCAAATCCTAGTGATACAGTCCGTCTTCGCTTGGGCCAGGAATTAAGAGATATTCAAGAAAAAATCAACTCATCTAAATGTCAAGCTAAATTTGTTCTAAGCAACTGCATGGCTGCACGACCAGCCGATATTACGCAAGCTCTTCTTGATTCTACTCCTGACATAATACACTTTTCAGGTCATGGCCTGACCACAGGTGAACTATGTTTTGAAAACGACTCAGGTAAGATGAAACCTCTCGAGCCTGAAGTCCTTGCTGATTTATTCATGTTAGTTTCTGATCAAACTAACTGCGTTATTTTAAATGCCTGTTATTCTGAGATTTTGGCCAAAGCAATTGTTAAACATATCTCCTATGTAGTTGGCATGAATCAAAATATTGGAGATAAAGCCGCCATTGCGTTTGCAACTGGATTTTACAGAGCTCTAGGGGCAGGTTGCCCAATTGATAAAGCATTTAAGTTTGGATGCATAGAAATCCGACTGGAAGGTATTTCTGAGTATAAAATCCCTACACTTCTTACCAAAAAAAAGACGATCATGTTGAACGATACTCCAAAAATTCAATGGCAATTAAAACTTAGTGGAACCTTTACAGATGAAACCAAACATAAAGCTGAGGCAATTGTTAGTGAACTTTGTGAAATTCTTGGAGATTCGTCACTAACCTTAAAAAAGATAGAACGGGGAAGCATAAAACTTTTCTTGGAAGGTTCTCAGGAAGAATTTGAAATATTCAAAGAACTATTTGACTCAGGCCGGCTAACAGAGATTTTAGATTTTCAAATTGAGAGTATAAAATCTCCAGATCTTGAGGTTTTTATTGATGAATCTGATGAAAGAGAGACACTTAGGTCGTACGAGAAAGAATCGACTGAGCAAGTCGGTTTTAACAAAAAAACTATCCATTTCCAAGAGAATCAAGGTCTATATCATTCAGCAGATATGCTAAGCGAACTTGAGCAACTTAGTCTGACGCTAGATTTTCTAAATCGAGAAGAAGCTCGTCAGGTAACTGAGGTTGTCAGTGAGAAAATAAAAGAAAATTTAAATGCCCACATCATAGATATTCTATGGAGACAGGAAGGAAGATATCATGACATCCTGCAACCTTTTAGTAGCTTAAACGTCAGCCGACGAGAGCCTATAAAGCCTTGCGAAATCAGGAAAGATTCAGTCGGTATATGGCCTTGGGTCTACCGGAACAAGGAAGCAATATGGATTGAAAATATTCATTCCAGCAATTTGACGCAGCCTATTGAGAATAAAGTAACAGGACAACTAGTAGAGTCCAGGGACTTGGAATTTTTTCGGGACACTGATTCTATTCTTGCCGTTCCACTTCTCTTTAGAGATGCGCTGTGCGGAATCCTTTGTATTGAGCTACCTGTTTCTGGAAACTTTACTACAGAAATTGTAGATTTTATTAAACGGTTGTCGAAGCCAATTGCTAATATTATCTGGAAAGCTGATGCCTACGAGTTGAACGACACTCAAACTTCTCAGGCTATTGTCAATTTCAAGGAGATTGTTCAAGGCTCACGGATTCAGGTAAATCCTTATCGGACTGGTTTTATTGCTAGACCTTTCACCAGCGAAACGTCTGATTTTTATGAGTTAGAGGATTGCATTAGAGAGTTTTTAGTCGCAAACAATATTCAAGCTAAGCGCTACATTCATCCTCCTGGAAATCGGTATGTTGTTTCTGAAATTATGAAGCAAATCAAAGATTCTCATTTTGGCATCGTTGATATTACAGGTTTTAGCCCTAACATCATGCTGGAACTGGGCATGATGATGATATTGAACAAGAAGTTTATCTTGCTGCATCAAAAAGTTGACAATCTTGAGCTACCTTTCGACATTCAAAATTATCATTGCTACAAGTATGAAATTCGTAGAGGCGGCATTTATGCTTGGAGCCCAGGGGACTCTCAAGCCGTTAAGATTGAGGAGATACTGAAATCTTTTATCCCGGAACTCTATCGCGATCCCGTCTTCCGTGATGCTAAGGCGTTTATAGAAATAGAAAATCTGATTGCTAAAACGGAAGGCATCAGTCAACAGCAATTCCCAGTATAGAACGAGTCCATTGGCTCCTAGCACCTTGCTAGTTTGTGAACAATTGTCAAACCCCTTCATGCAAAAGCCCTGTCCCTTAGTTGCATTTTTCTTTACAAGTTTGAGGAGGCTGTGAACTATGTTTGGCAGTAGTTTGAGGGATTTGGGCAGAGATGAGTTGAGGTCATCTGGCTGTTATAGATGAAGAGATGCAACGGGTGTTTTAGTTGAAGTTGAATTGAGAAAGATGAAGCTGACTAAAAAAGCTGAGAGTGGTTGATTTAAGTAGGTTGTAGGGAATTAGAGCTACAAAACGACAAGAGATTGCGAGTAGCCACTCAAAATCGAGAAAAACCCTCTTGTTTTTGCCTGGTCTGAATTAGGGATGAATTAAGAATCGGGCAAAAGTTTTTTCACGTATAAAAATAGGTAGATGGACAATTAGTGTACAGCGATGTCAAGTAGCGAATAAACATTTGTTGGTGGAGCCCCAAGGGTAATGATGGATTTGCTAGGGTGATCGCGAAGCCCAGCGATCGTATCAATGCCCTGTTGTCCGAACTGTACGTCCAAACAGACCGTTAAGAATGGCCATATCCATACTGGCAAACAGCGCTTTCTCTGCCGAACCTGCGGTCGTCAATTTGTTGAGAATCCAACGAATAAAGTGATTGACACCGAAACCCGTGAATTAGTTGACCGGCTGCTGCTAGAGCGCATTTCGATGGCTGGCATTGCCCGAGCAGTGCAGCTTTCAGAGCAATGGTTACAGAATTACGTCAACGCTAAATCGAGCCAAATCAACACCATGGCTGAGGTTCAGTCAAAAAAAACAGCCCTTGAACGTACAGATGGATGAACTCTGGTCTTTTGTAGACAACAAGGGCAACAAACAGTGGGTCTGGCTTGCCCTCGATGCCCACACACGAGAAATTATTGGGGCTCATGTTGGTAATCGAAGTCACGAGAGTGCTCAGGCACTTTGGGACTCGTTACCGGCCGTCTATCGTCAGTGTGCCGTGATCTACACCGATGCCTGGGAAGCCTATCAGGGCGTTCTGCCATCCAAGCGGCATCGAGTGGTGTCCAAAGATAGCGGCAAAACCAGCTATATTGAGCGGTTTAACTGTACGTTGCGGCAGCGAGTCTCGCGATTTGTGCGGCGCAGTTTAGCCTTTTCAAAGAGTCTGCGTAATCACATCGGACTGCTGTGGAATTTTATCCACCATTACAACCAATCATTACCTGTTTAGCACTACCCAGCATCTTTCTTATCTTTCCAGCGACAATTGAGGTGCCTGTTAGATTCTGTATATTTATTAGATAAGTACTGTAGTTACGCTTTATTTATGCGTAATAGTGATTTCTCCATTGACGTATTAAGAAGAGTATTTCTAACTCGTAGGGAAGAATAATAAAAGATTTCCGGCTGACTCCTGAAGCTAAAGCACTTAAAACAGAATTTAAATTGTGTCTACCACGCATTAGAGAGTTTAGAAGGCTAATCCCTAAAGCATGTTTGCGCTGTACTGATATATCCTGCTCCCACAACCTATACAAGAAGTTGACTGCAACTCCAATCACTGATGACAGAGCAATTCTATCCGCTTGCCCATTCAGAATTAATGAGTCTTGACGTTGAGTGTTTTCTAAAAGCCTCAGGAGAGAAATGAATGGTTCGTTTGGTAGCCAGTCTGCTTGTTTAGCCGCCGCAATAAGAGCATGATCATCAATACTGGTATAGCGATAGTTGGAACGAACTAGCTTAACAACAATTTCACTATATTCAGATTGCTCTAGAGTAGTGAGTTCTTGACAGCGTAAGAGAACAGCTTGAGTCCACGCTCCATCCAGTTTGAATCTAGATTTAGCAACCTGCCGTAGTGCCCAATCATCAGAATACAGCAGATTCCCAGGCTCACTGGCAATTAATAATGTGTCAAAGGATGAATTTCCTAATAATTTTTCAAGCTCCCGTCTTTCATCCTGCTCCATATCTAACGCTGCTGTACATGGCAAAATTTCACAATTATTTTTAACCCAGATGATAATTTTCTCAAAATATTCACGGCTGCGTTGAATTTCCTCAGCAGTGACCTCATGTAGAAAAAAATGACCGCCTTCTGTGCCTAGAAAAGCCGTACCATTAGACTTCATGCCTTTGTAGTCTTCTACAACATCTCGCAATATATCTATTGTGGATTGTGCAATACCTAGCCGACCGAATGCTCTAACTACTGCATCAGCCGCGCCGAGGCCATGTATGGTGAGGAGTGAGATAATGTCAATAATTAGTCTAAGCGGCTTTATTGCTAGCAATGATAAAGCATGGCTACGTTCTTCTTGATTACCCTGGCAGCAAAATATCCCTAGCTCAGGAGAACTAATGAAATGGCCCCAAGTTGAGGGAATATCCTTGTTAGTTAGTTTGGCAAATGTTCCGATTGGAATATGACTTGTCTTATAGAGTTTTTCCGCTTCCCGAATTGACTCACTACTTTTATCCAGAACTGATTTTAGGTTTTTAGGAAGTCCATTTGTGGATTCCGATAAATCTACTTTGAGCGTCCAAAATCCAGGAGTTTCTGAAAACTGCTTTTCCAGCAAATCTAAACTCTCTCGAAGGGCGTAAACGTATTTACTTGTAACTTCCACTATTTTTCTAACGTCTTTAGAAATAAAATCGTCCTTAAAAACGACTTCATCTCCTACAGCTTTATTGAGCAGCTTTTGAGTTCGAGAGTCTTCCAAGTTAATTTCATTATGTCTAAAGTCTACACTTTGCTTATCTTCTATAACAAAACTGGAAACTTGCCCCGATTCATCCTGTAAATAAACTGCCGAATTAACACAAACGCGATGAAAAACAAGAAAGCTATCACTGTTCTTCTCTCTTTCAAAGAATCTGGTCACATAATTAACATGTGCAATACTCTTTCCATAAAACTTCTTTCTAATCTTATATAATGACTCAAAAAACTTGTCGGTAAGGCTCCTAGCACCATATAAATCAGTAAGCTGAACTGCTAATTCAAATGGCAATTCAGCCACATCAACTGGTGAATTCAAGAAAACGTCTAGTTCGTCAAATTTCTCAAGCCTGTAGTTGATTAATGCTAGACGAAGTTTAATTAGTAAAGCATCAGGAAATTTGGTGAGGCACTCTTGGCAGAGATACTTCGCCTCGGTCAAGTTATTAATGCTCTCCTGTATTGATGATTCGATTTCGCAAAGAGCTATAGAAATACCATGACTTTGACGAAGAATCTGGCATAAATTGAGAGCTTTACGATATTGACCTGAATGATAGTAAGCTTTGATAAGAGTACGGCTATAAGGAGTGTCAAGACTGAAGTCAGTAATAACTTCATAGAGTTGTGCCGCATCTAGAAATTCCCCAAGTGTATAAAATCTATCTGCAGCTTCTGAGACTTGTATTTTC
Source organism: Sphaerothrix gracilis Ecp01 (assembly GCF_030405905.1). Taxonomy (NCBI): domain Bacteria; kingdom Bacillati; phylum Cyanobacteriota; class Cyanophyceae; order Nodosilineales; family Nodosilineaceae; genus Sphaerothrix; species Sphaerothrix gracilis. The sequence continues at coordinate 4,628 of NZ_JASATW010000031.1, read as the reverse complement.
AAGGTGGAGGCATCAATTTGACCTTTTGCCTCACGTAAAAGTTTTACGGCAACAGACTTTTCGTTCAAAAAAATTGCAATTGTTGCAGCATTAACTAGATCATTAAGGCTTTTGGATTCTTTTTCTTGGATCAAGTTAAAAATTTCGATCGCTCTTTCAGCATTTTTAGATTCCACACATGATTGCATTATTATCTTATGGGCAGCATCTGAGAGAGGAGAGTCAGGATTTTGTTGAAGATAACACTTAGCTATCTCAATTGATCGATCATACTCTCCTACATCTCTTAAGATATCAGCCAACAATATAGGTGCTTCAGGTGTATCTCCTGACTCAAGAATCCTTTCAAGTAACCTAATTGCCTTCTCGCTATCGCTGTTTTCATAAGCTAGAGTTGCGTTAATTCTTATGAAGGTGGAATTGTCAGGTTCAATTTTTAACGCGATATCAGCATCTTGAATGGCTTCTTCTAGCCGATTCAACAATCTTCTTGTGGTACTGCGATTAATGATGATATCAGATCTAAAATTATGAAGCTCAGTGTCAACAACTTTTTCCCAAGCGTCTGTTAAAAGCTGATTGGCTTTTTGTAGCTTCTTTTGATCTTCCTCGTTAAACTGACGGCTTTGAACTAACCAAGGATCTGCATTGACTAGTTGCAGCAAAAGAGTTCCGTATGCAGCTTGTGTTTCAAAGCTATCCGAATCTTTTTCTAGAGCAACTTGAAGCCAGAATTCGGCCTGTTCAAAATCAAGTTGTTGTCTAGCAACATGGCTTAATGCATAAGCAACACTAGAAGAGTTTCTACAATAAACTGGAATCTTCTCAATCAGTGCCTGCAAATTATCTTCAGGATAAATTTGAACAAGTACTGTGTAAGCTCTTTCGTGAGTAGGATTGCTCTCTAAAACTTGGTGAATTAACTTCTTTGCCTCGTCATACTGTTCTAAAAGTGCGTAGCCTAAAGCTGCGTAATAGCGAGCATTATCATCATCCTTATTCAAGTTATAGGCTTGGATAAAAAGCTTTGCAGCTTCTACCGATTGATTCATGCTGAGTCTTGCAGCACCCATGTTAGCTAGTAATCTGTACTTAACAGTCGGTTGAGATTGATGTTCAATGCGCTGCTTTAGGGACTCCAAGTAATTCAGAGCTTGCTGAGGTTGATACTTGTTGATCAGTTCTTTTGCATAATCTAGTTCAGCTTGATATTCAAGAGTTAGAGCACCAAAGGTATCGACAGAAACCCGAGTAGAAATTTCCTTCGCAAGCTCTGTAGTAGGAAGTGGCCTATCCTCTACAATTTGTTTTACCTTCGCTTCTATCTCTTCTAATTTAGAAAGAACCAAACCAAATTGGTTTATTAAGTAGGTAGAAGTCTCCTTAGCTAGATTTTGATTCTTCAAGCTTTCTTCCAGCAGCACGCGATTAAGAATTGTGGGATCAGAAAGAACAGATTGCTTAAAGTGAATTTTGACTTGCTCAATCAAGTTGTGGATTAGATGAGTATAATCTTGATTGCTCAATGGATGTCCACCAATAATTAGCACAGATTGATTTGCCATTGCCAGAGCAAGTGTCGAGACAAACTCATCGCTGTTGAGTTCGCTGAAAGTCGTTGCATCTATATTAAAATCTTGATGCAAAATTCGCTGAAGTTCTGCCCGATCGATTTCAATCACGCCATCACTTGCAGCATATTTCATTAAATATGGTCGTGATTCTTCAATAGCAGCTTGAAAAGCAATGATATAAAGCTCTTCCCAGGTTTTATGAGTGATGGTTTGCCATGCTCTCTTAATCAGGTCATAAACAGCGTTACTTGGGATGCCAGAGAAGGCATAATCGCTAACAAGATTGAGGAAATTAGGCATGACGATTCAGGAGCAAAGTTAATCAGCTTAAGGTACTTTTAGTGCTTCAGTGCTAGAGATAGTGTTTTGATGAGGTGAGCACGGCGATTTAACACTATTTATAGTTTAGCCGAATTATTTCGGTTCTTTCTCACTTTAGGTGAAGCTATAGAGAGAAGCAGCGAAACGAGAGAGAAGCAGGGCCATTTTAGTGTTTGTGAATGAGCCGATCAGGAGAATTTTGGTATTGAAGGCCGAGATCGCTCACTCCAGCCAGACTTTTCCAATACCGGCCACACTTTTCTATTCCGGCCCATACAGAAAAGGAAGGCAATAGATAAAGTAATCAACTAGCGAGTAAGAAGCGTTTTGTCAGGAGTTCAGGCGAGGCTCGACCAAACATTTGTCGTTTAATCATTTTGAGCTTGTTAATGTGGCCTTCAGTGGGGCCATTACTGAAAGACGTGGAGAGCGCCGCTAGCAGCGCATCATAATCACCCTTGAGGCTCTTGGCAAAAGCGATGAGTGGCTTGATGCGAGCGTCCTCAACCTGCTGTAACCAACCATCAAAGCGCTCTGCCTGCCGTTTTCTAACGATGGTAATAAAGTCCTGAGCGAGTTGAAGAGCGAGGCTAAAATGTGGTTGCTGCCGCAGCTGAGCGAGTTGTTGCTGCTGCCTGAGAGAAAGTTTATCGGTCTGTTTGAGAACGAGGAAAGCGGCCTGTCTCGGCGTTAGTTTAGCTCGTTTGACCACCCGGCGCCTTGGTTTTGAGATCCTTTCGGGTGGTGTTTGGCTGGTCTGCTGTAAGCGTTGTAGGAAGCGAGCGATCGTGCGGTAACTGCCCTGATAGCCGTGTTGTTGAAGTTGCCGAAAGAGTTGGCGCCCATTACGTTCTCCTTGCTGGCAGGATTTCTCCAGTAGAGCTTGAAATGGTTGCAACTGAGGACTGCCCCCCTGGTCACTGCGAACCTTGCGTTCAGGAAACTGGGGATGTTTAAGAAAACGCCGGACCGTGCGAACACTGAGGCCGGTCAGCTGAGCAATCGTAGCTAAAGACTGGCCTTTCTGTTTGAGCTGCTGAACGGCCTGAAAGCGAGCGAGCCGTTGTTGTCGTTTTCGCGGGTTATGCCTCAACGCAGTGGGCGTATACCGCCTGCTCCAAGTCTGATGGTCAGCGGTCTTGATATCGTTCGGATGAGCTTTGAAAACGGCTTCGAGGGTTTGAGCCAGATTTTGGAGAAGATGAAAGCGGTCTGCGACTTGGATTGCTTGAGGAGCGCCTTGGTTGATGCCAGCGCGATAAGTTTGAGAGCGGTCACGGGTCACGAGTTGAATCTCGGGATAGTCTTTCAACCAATCGGCTAACGTCTGGGCCTTTCTGTCATTGAGTAGAGCGATTGGTTGCTGTCGTTCGTGGTCAATGATGACGGTGCCATAACGTTTTCCTTTGCGGAAGGCAAAATCATCGACCCCAATGTAGTGGGGATGAGTGGGCAGAGGCAGAGGCACTTTTGCCAGCGCTCGCAGCAATGTGTGCAGACTGACCCCATAACCGCTGCGCTGTGCCTGTCGGGCTCCGGCAGCGCCACCCAAATCGAGGGTGAGGCCAATGAAATACTGGTTTAAGCGTTGGGTGCGCCTGGTGTCGCGTTTCAGGCTAAGTGGGATCTTCCCAACTTTTGATGATGAGGTGGAATGTGCATTGAAGTAGTGATAGAGAGATTTTGGATAAGTGTAGTGAAGGAGAAAAAGGTGTGAGCAGGCGATCGCCTTAAAGCTTGTTGCCTGGCTTTGCCCTTTCCAGCTGCCGAGCTACTGGCAAACAGGCCAATGCGATCGCTGTGAGCTGTTGTTTATGAAAATGGTGCTGACGAGCTAAGACTAGAGCTAAAGAGTCAGTCGAATAGACCAGGTAACTTCACGCCCAGCTGTAGGTTCATGGGTTTGCTGAAATTGCTGTTTAAGCAGCTTGAGGCGTTTTTCCTGCTTCAGGATATCGCTAGGATAGTCCCATTTGCCGGGCGTAAGCCGACGACAGATGATTCCATGCTCATGTCTAAACTGAGTGAGCTTTTGAGCTGCGCAGGCATGAAAGAAAGCGGGCTTGAGGGTATCAATTTTGTGTTCGAGTTGAGCGAGTTGCAATCGCAGGTCGATCATTTGATCGATGACGCTGTCAGAGACAGGGCTATCTGTATTCATAGAGGCAGAGAGGAGTTTTCTTGCCTATCATGCTACGAAACGGCCTATGCCAAGCTGATAGAAAGTTCGAGTAGAAAGTTCGAGTTCTCCAAGCTCCTAAGAAACAACAACAGCCTCCACTACCAGCGATCGCGTGAATGATAGTTTCCAAGTCAATAACGCGATCGCCAGAAGGGATGGCCCCAGGGTTCTGCAGCACACTAAGAATGCTTGTAAGCTCTCCTTGAGCTTAGCGCGATCGCATCCGAAAGGAAGCCGATAGGATAGCACCCGCGATCTGTCTCCTATGCAAGTTAAAGGCACAATATATACACACTGAATGTACACTCAAAATATACGCTTAAAGTAAACAAGCTGAATGTATACATACAGCTTTATGCGTGTCTCAACGCAGAGGCAAGAAGCGATCGCATGAGCAAGGACGCTAAAACGCTTACACAGCAACGCTTTTACGAAATAAAGCAAATACAGAAGAGGGCTTGCAAGTATAAAAGCGATCGCATTGCAGCGTATGGAACAACAGCACGGCAACACACAAGCGTATAAGTAACACAGCGATCGCAGTGCCAGCA
>NZ_JASATW010000030.1:0-59072 GCF_030405905.1 Sphaerothrix gracilis Ecp01 | reverse complement strand
GGTCGCCCCCGCCGATGAGTTTAACCCCTTGCTGGTTTTACTGAACCGCGAGGAAGCGTGTTACTGTCTCAAGAAATGCATCTCTTCCTTTCTCGCCGCGGTCAAGATGGACGTGATGCGTCGCACCCTGGAGCTTAACCGCTTCTACCTCAACGGCATTGACGAGATGCGCTTGCAGCGTGGTCACATCCTCTGGTCGGCTCCAAAAGTCATTTTCTGAGCGAATAATTAGAACTCGAGCTGTAATTGTGGCAGCATCCCAAAGCTGGCGTCCCAAAGCAAGATAGAAAGAGTCTTCCATCGCTCCCGAAGGTGCACGAAAAGACGGCGGGTTGCGGCTTTCTGATGTGGGATCTGAGGCGAGTGCTACGCGCTGATAAGCCTCGGCCACCTCGGGATCACGCCACTCGGCCTTATCCTCTACGGGAATGGCTCGATCCCAAGACGGCAACAGGGAATCAGCTGTATTCAGGCGATAAGCGCCAAACCTGGCAGTGTTGAAACGGTTGGCATCATTCGGGGCTGACAAGGAAGAGCCGCGCCCCAGATTTTCGTGACCTTCATGTGCGCCATAGAGCGCGTTGTACATAATGAGATGGCTGACCGTTTCTGGGTGCAGGCTGGCGTACATCCCGGCCCAATGTCCGCCTGTAGCCCAGCCCAGCAATGCCACATCTGAGTTTGCTGTTCGTTCAGCGATCGCCTGCACAACAGCACCAATATCGCGCACCACCTCATTCGAATTAACCAGCGGTTCTCCTTCTCTCGAACCGTCCTGTCCAAGACGAGTCGAGCTCCCATAGCCACGCACATTCATGACGAAGACGCGATGTCCAGCCTGCGCCAGATCAGCGGCGAGCGAACCGCCCACAACAGGCAGATCGAACGAAGCAATGCCTGGCACTCGGGCACCATGGATCAAGATAATTGGCGGCTTGCTGTCTGTGTCAGCAGAGTCCCAAACTTCGCGGACATGCAGTTCAATACCAGGCTCACTTTGGACATTGAAGTCCTGACGCTGAATTTCTGCCTGTGCTGAACCCACTGGGATTGCGGCGATCGCCAGGCTAACCGCTGTGCATAAGACGCTTATACGTAAATGTTTCATTTGTAGGTTTTTCATCCCATTACTCCTCCGAAATCAAGGTGCGGTAGCGTCATTAAATCGATGCAGTGTGAAATCTTTCACGCGCAAGGTCAGGCCACGCTATGAGAACAAATTGATGCGCTGAAAATCACCCTGTACTGCCACGGCAGCTTGACGATGAGATGTGCCTCGTATTTCTTACGGTAGGAGATAGCAAAATGACTGTCCAATATATATTTAACTAGGATTAATAGGTTTAAGGTATAAGTGTGATGGAACTACGGCACCTGCGCTACTTCATCGCTGTGGCTGAGGAACTGCACTTTAGTCGGGCAGCAGAGCGGTTGTGCATTTCCCAACCGCCGCTCAGTCAGCAGATTCGCAGTCTGGAAGAAGAACTCGGGGTCAAGCTGTTTGAGCGCACAAAGCGACATGTTCAACTGACGGAAGCGGGCAAAGTGTTTTTAGATCGCTGTTATGTTGTGTTGGCGCAACTTGAACAGGCGATCGTGGCAACACAGCGGGTAGAGCGGGGTGAGGTTGGACAGCTAGAGATCGGTTTTGTTGGTTCGGCCACGTACACCGTACTGCCAGAGATTTTGAGTGTCTTTCGAGAGCAGTTTCCGGCTGTAGATCTGCGACTGCATGAACTAACAACGGCACAGCAAATTTATGCCTTACACAACAAGCAGGTTGATGTCGGCATTGTTCGCTCTGCCATCACCGAGCCAGGTTTAGAGGTGAAATGCATTCTACAAGAATCATTGATGCTGGCATTGCCAAAAACCCATCCGCTGTCTGCTCAGACCAACGTGTCCCTCTCCACTTTGAAAAATGAATTGTTTATACTGTTTCCGGCCAAAATGGGACCCGCCTTTTACGAACAAATTATTGACATTTGTCAACAGGCCGGATTTCGCCCGAAAGTCGCTCAAGAGGCCGTTCAGATGCAGACGATTATCGGTTTGGTAGCTGCAGAATTGGGTATCGCTTTCGTTCCCGCTTCTCTAAAGAACTTCCCCAGAAGCGGAGTCGTTTATAGACCCCTACAAGAGAAAACACCTAAAACTAGGCTTTATCTCGCTTGGCGACAGCATGATGCCTCGCCGGTCTTGGAAGCATTTCTTGCTCTAGCTGGGGAGACACTACAACAGAAGCTAGATCGCGATGACACACGATCTAGAGAATTTTTATGATTGTCGGGTAAGAAAATTAGATGCTGACATGAGATGAAATCAACCGTTGTTTAACTCCATTAGCGAGAGACTTTCACCAGAGTAAAGCCATCTTTCAAAATTTGCTTTACAGCGTCCCCATTCTTTATCTGTCATCGCGAACCAATCAGTATCCCTATTCTTGCCCCGAATGATCATGTGTTGACGAAAGCGGCCTTCATAAAGAAATCCCATTCTTGCGGCTGTTGTCCGATTGGCGTGATTGAGGACATCGCATTTCCATTCAGCTCTACGATATGAGTGATTATCAAGGAGATGTTGAAGTAATAGAAACTGTGACTCTGTGTTGACTTTACTTTTGTGAACAGTCGGACTAAACCAAACATGACCAATTTCTGCTCGTCCATGATCTGGAACAATCGCCAACAAACCGACAATGCCTACCTGAGTGTTGCTTAAGTTTTCAAAGACCGTCCAGACTAGTGGATCTGACTTCCCAATCATCTCTCTATTCATCCATTCCTGCATGGCAGAGGAACCTTTAAACGGACCATAGAATAAATGTCTCCACACCGCTTCCTTTTCAGGCTTGCCATGCGAACATGAATAGAGTTCACCGACATCTCTTTCTAGGATTAGGGGCTTTAACGTAACAAATTTGCCATTAAGTTGGATATGTTCAGGAGATTGCCAACTTTGTTTCTGCATAATCTTTTATCCTTCATGTCAAAAGCAGGATGAGACATGAAGGTAAAGTTGGTGGTAGATGACATGAGGAAATCGGTCTCCTAATCTACCACTCTTGAGTTTTTGCGACAGAACCGGTGAGCGGGTCTATGCCCTCAGTTCAAGAGTCAGCCGTCGGGGGCTAAGTGTCAGAACTGATTACCTTCTCGGCTAATTCTCATTCTTAATAAGAATAGTTTCAATAGCTAAATGAAAGAATAGGGTTTTCAGAGAACTTTGATGACATCGGAGACAGGTTCGTAATCAGTTCTGACACTTAGCCTCAAAGCTATTTACTGCCAGCATCGTCAGCAATAACCAGCTAACAGCCTCCTCTCTCGCAAGTGGCAACACCTCTACTCAAATAACTATTTCTTCGTAGCATAATCGCTTAAAGTGGCAAAGAGTCATTATGAAAGGGACTCAGAACAAATGGCTTTTTTTTTCAGAATCATTGCCATAACTCAAAGAAATACTACCAATTGAAAGCAAGACACTCATCCATAATTTCTTGCCAGGCTATTTCCGGATCAAAGCCCTCAACAATAGCAGACTCAGAGCTTCCGAGATATCCAGCAATCCCATGATTTATCATATAGCTTGGATAATACGTAGGCTGTCCTGCGTTTCCAAGCACTTCACAAATACACTCTCCTCCTACTTCGCAGCTTGGTCTTAAAGCATTCAGACTCTCTATCAAGAAATTTCGCTGCTCGTCGGTCATTTGTGAGTCAACCGTATACATCAGCACTGTCATCGCTTGATAAGATGATGTGTCGGCCACCCGCTTCTTGTCATAAGTTCCGAAAAAATTACCGATTGCCACTAGCTCAGCAGCAGTATCGAATCTCTCCTCCTGCATACAGAGATAGCTACTCCAATAAAGATCGTAAGGAGTATGCTCACTTGTTATCTCTTCACTATTTACGCATTCAATCAGATTAGGATTTTGCTGCTTTATTTCTACTGCATCAGCAATACTGGCAGCGAATCCCATCAGGAAAAATGTCAAAAAGAACACAAGCTTCATAAATTATGTAGACCCCTGGATTTTGCTATATCAGCATAATATATAGTCTGAATCTGAAGTCATTTTCCCGTATTCATTCACCAAAAATTTGATAAAAGCTGTAATTCTGAGATCTAAGTGCCAGGATTGATTCCATAGAAGTGTCACGCTCCGTCAGTGAGGCGATACGCTGGGGCGTTGCTGTGCTGCCTTCCCATCATGCACTGGCCCCCATTGCCGGTCTGACGATACCCAACTCCCTTCAGTCACATTGAAGTACCTCCGATATCATCTTCCAGGTGCTCTATTGCCGGTTGCGCTTCAAACTGAGCTATCGGGATGTGGCCGAGCTGTTCTAGCTACGAGGCTTTCACTTTAGCCATGAAACGGTGCGCGATTGAGCCAAGGCTGGTCATCTGGTTACGGCGAACACGAGTGTCTCCGGACTAGCAACGAGGACAGCGCATGGAGTAGGAGGAACTCAACGGTGTCTCAGTGTATCGCTCAACTGACATAGCGTGACACTCCTGAGTAGTCAGTTCTGACACTTAATCCGCACTCTGCTCGAACCAAAGCGTCTACATCTACTTTGAGAGATGAATGGGTAGCCGCACTGTAAATGTCGTTCCTCTGCCTACCTGACTCACAACTTTCAGCGAGCCGCGCTGCAAATCTACAAACTGCTTAACAATGCTTAGCCCTAGCCCAGTTCCTGGAATATTGCTAACATTGCGGCCCCGGTGAAACGGCTCAAATAGCTGACGCTTGTCCTCAGAGGGAATACCGATACCCTCATCCTGTACCTGCAAAATTAGCTGATTTTGCCGCTTAGCTAGCTTTAGGCAAATGCGTTTATTAGCAGGGGTGTAGCGAATGGCGTTAGAAAGTAGGTTACTCAGCACCGAGCGCAGCAGACGCTCATCGGCGATCGCTAAAATCTGACGCGATCGGCAAGTGAATTCAATAGGCAGTTCCGATCGAGAAAATTCATGCTCTGCCAGCAGCTCGCGGCAAAAGGCGACGAGATCTAGCGGCTGCGGGGCCATCTCCAGCACCTTCGCCTCGATTTTGCCAATCACCAAAATATCGTCAATAATCTGCGTCATCCGCTCCACGTTAGCGCTGATAGCCACTAGATAATCCTGCTTTTCCTGTTCGCTGAGCTGGGCGTCATAGCGTCTGAGCGAAGAGACTGAGAGAGCAATGTTGTTCAGCGGGTTGCGAAACTCGTGACACACTAAGGCGACAAAGCGCGATCGCATGTCGCTGAGTTCTTGCAGTTGCTGATTGGCCTGCCGCAGCTTAGCGGTGCGCTCAGAAACCTTGAGTTCTAGATCCTCGTTGGCCCGCTGCAGCACCTGCTCCGCCCAGCGTCGCTGAGTAATGTCGCGAAAGGTGACCACAGCACCGACTAGCTGCCCGTCTTCATCCCGCATCGGGGTGCTGATATACTCCACCGGAAAATAGGTGCCGTCTTTGCGCCAAAACACCTCGTGGGTGATTCGCTGAGTGCTGCCATCTTGAAAAGCTAGATAGATCGGACATTCTTGCCGGTGATAGGGAGCCCCGTCGGGGTGAGAATGGTGCAGCACAGCGTGCATAGACTGGCCGATTAGCTCGCTCACCGACCAGCCAATCATGGCAGCGGCAGCCGGATTGACGAACGTCACGTTGCCTTCCAGATCCAGGCCGTAAATCCCTTCCCCCACGGCGTTGAGAATGAGCTGATGCTGCCGCCGAAGCTGCTCTAGGGCTTGCGCAACGGGTTCTGAAAAGGGCATTTGAGCAGAGGGAAAACGAGACGATTCGGCGTAATCAGTCATGCTAAGCGTAAATTTTTGAAGGGCTGATGGCGATCGCCCGTGACAGTCTGCAGGCTAGATGATCTCAGCAATGCGTCAACCAGCCCAGGCTTGGGGACCAAAACTGTGCCCTACAACACTACAGCAAACTTCATTAGCGATTAATAAGTAAACAATATTCCGGCAGTTATTTACCCTAGCAGGGTAGCTTTCTCAGAGAGAATTAAGCCAAAGATAGATATTTTGTAATGAGAAAAATGACTTTCAAAGATAGCTCACTGCGGGAGCAGTCAGCCACCTAAATTTTTACATTTTCTCTTGGGAAAAGCGGCCGTTAGGTGAATGAAGGCTGATTAGTGTGTTCCCAACTTGGCTATGAAAACTGTATTGATTATTGAAGATGAGGCTCAAACTCGCAATATCTTTTTGAAGTGTCTGAAATTTGAAGGATTTCAGGCATTCAGCGCTGAAAATGGCGCAGACGGCATTGCTATGGCCCAAAAATGCTGGCCCGACCTGATTGTCTGCGACATTATGATGCCGGACATGGACGGGTATTCCGTGCTCTCTAAGCTGCGCCGTTCTCAGCAGACAGCCGCTATTCCGCTGATATTCCTAACGGCTAAGGTGACTATGAGCGATCTGCGCAAAGGTATGGAGTTAGGCGCAGATGACTATTTGACCAAACCCTGCACGATTGAGCAGTTTCTGCTGGCTATTTCGACTCGGCTCAAGCGACATGAGGAACTGCAACGATCGTCCAGCGCTCGTAAAGGCGCGAGTATCAGCCAGTCTCAAAGCTTTGAACCCGCCTCAAAGCCAGAGAGCATTTTCCCGGAATGCCCGCAGCTAACCCACGTTTTTCAGTTTATTGAGGCCCACTACCGGGACGTGATTAACCTTAGCGACATAGCCCAAGCCGCAGGCTATTCACCTGCCTATCTGACGACGCTAGTACAGGAAAAGACAGGGCGCACGATTAAACAGTGGGTGATTGAGCGGCGGATGGCCCAGGCCAAAACGCTGTTAAAAAGTTCAAAAAAATCGATTCGGCAGGTGGCTGAAGCCTCTGGTTATAGCGATCCGAGCTACTTTACCCGGCAGTTTCGGCAGTTTCATGGCCTATCGCCTCAGAATTGGCGAAAGAATTTCGTAGCGAAATTAACCGATTAACCCCCTTATTTCAGGCTTAAAACTATTTCCAATAAAAAGTCCTATTTCTTTCGAAAAAAGATCCAGTGCGTCATCAAAAAATGATTGGTAAAGTGCTCACAACTGTATAAGCCACCTTGCCAGTTCAGGTTTAGCTCAGTGCAGTATATTTTGGGTAGGCAGTGACTATGGTTTTGATCTCCTCTACGCCGGCTTCACAAACATCGCAGCGGTGGAACAATCTCAACTGCGATCGCGGTGAGCTTTCGGATTTAGAACTCGCGTGTATCCTCTGCGGCGGACGCCATTCCACGCTGGATCACTGGGAGTTTATGCAGACGATGCCCCAGGATCCGCTAGAGATGGTGGATGACCTGGTAAAGATGGGCCTTTACAAGCAGAATCAGCTGCGAGCCGCCGATAACGTCAACGCTTATGAGCTGCGCAAGGCGCTGTTCCTCAAAACCGTTGGCCGCGACGACCCTCGCCGGGAAAAGCTGATCTTAGGACTATGCAAGCAGGCCGGTGGCCTGGAAAATGCCTTTGCAGCGGCGTTTGGGCCGCAGGCGGGTCTCTTCTTTGCCGATTCCCTGCGCAATAGCGGCGCCACTCGCCGGGAGTTTCTGCGCAACATGGCGATCGGAGCCGCGCTGGTAACGCTGGCAAGCTGTGGTGGTGGCGGTGACCAGCCAGAGGCGTTGGAAAATGTGCCTGACGAGCCAGTAGACACCTCAAACCTGGAAAAAACCGATCTGCAAATTGGCTTTATCCCCATCACCTGCGCCTCGCCCATCATCATGTCGGAGCCGCTAGGCTTCTACCAGAAGTACGGCCTCAATGCCAAAGTGGTGAAGATGCCCAGTTGGGGAGCGGTCAGAGACTCCGCGATCGCCGGTGAGCTAGATGCGTATCACATGCTAGCACCCATGCCCATCGCCATGACCTTGGGTCTAGGGTCTGCCTCCTTTGGCGTCAAGCTCGCCAGCATTGAGAACATCAACGGCCAGGCGATCACCGTCGCTGAGCGCTACCAGGGTCAGGTCAACGGCCCGGCGGACTTCAAAGGCTTTACCATCGGCGTGCCTTTCCCCTACTCCATGCATAACCTGCTGCTACGCTACTACCTGGCAACCGGCGGCCTCGATCCCGATGTAGACGTCAAAATTCGCCCCGTGCCGCCGCCGGACAGCATCGCCCAGATGGTGGCTGGAGATATTGACGCCTACCTGATGCCCGATCCGTTCAACCAGCGCGCTGTCTACGAAGGGGCCGGCTTTATCCACATGCTCACCAAAGAGCTGTGGCCCGGCCATCCCTGCTGTGCCTTTGCCGCCAGCGACCAGTGGATTAGCGAAAATCCCAGCACCTTCCGCGCCCTGAATAAGTCCATCATTGAGGCTGCTGGCTATGCTCGCGATCCCAACAATCGAGCTGAGATCGCCGCCGCTATTTCCGAGCGGGCTTTCCTCAACCAGCCGACTGAGGTAGTCGAGGCGGTGCTCACCGGTAACTTTGAAGACGGCCAAGGCAACACTCTCACCGTGCCCGATCGCATTGACTTTGACCCCTACCCCTGGCAGAGCTTTGCCAACTGGATTTCTTCGCAGCTAGTGCGCTGGGATCTTCAAGGGGATGGCATGTCCGCCAAAGTGATGTCCGAGCAGGGCTACGACGAAGTTGGCAAAGACATTTTCCTGACGGACCTAGCCCGCGAACTGGCGGCAGAGCTGGGTCAAGATCCCCCGGCTGAAATCTACCGCACCGAGGAGCTGAAGTTTGACACCTTTGATCCGGAAACTCCGGATACTTATGTCGAGCAGCAAATCGATGAGTACGGTGTTTGATTGAGGAGGTATTTGCGCTATGGCACTGAGTCATTCGACGGCCAGCCCAGTTAAAGCTGAAAAGGAAGGCTCACTGCTGGACAACCAAACGGTCAGAGCCGCTCTGCTGTTTGTCGTTTCCCTAGTCGTCTTTCTCGGATTCTGGGAAATTGGGGCACGGGCCGGCTGGTTTGCCAAAGGGATGCCTACGGCTTCTGAAACGCTTAAAGAGTTTTGGTGGTGGATTACCCATCCGTTCTTCAACAACGGTCCCAACGATCTCGGCATTGGCTGGAATCTACTGATTAGCCTGCGCCGGGTAGCCATCGGCTATGTGCTGGCTTCCATTGTGGCCGTCCCTCTGGGTGTCTTAATTGGCATTTCGCCAGTGGCTTACAAAGCGTTCAATCCCTATGTGCAGCTGCTCAAGCCGGTTTCGCCGCTGGCCTGGCTGCCCCTGGGTCTCTACATTTTGCGAGATTCGGAGCAGACGGGCGTGTTTATTATCTTTATCTCTAGCATCTGGCCAACGCTGATTAACACAGCGTTCGGCGTCGCCAACGTGGACAAAGACTACATCGATGTGGCCAACACCCTGGGCGCTTCGCGTCTGCGCACTATTTTCAAGGTGATTATTCCGGCAGCACTGCCTAGCATTGTCTCAGGCCTGCGGATCAGTATGGGCATTGCCTGGCTGGTGATTGTCGCCGCTGAGATGCTGCTGGGAACGGGGCTGGGCTATTTTATCTGGAACGAGTGGAACAACCTGTATATTCCCAACATCATCGTGGCCATTTTCATCATTGGCCTGGTGGGGCTGCTGCTCGATAGTATCTTTGCCGCGCTGGAGAAGTTTGTTGCATTTGGTCGAAATTCATGAACTCCGCTCCTGCGAATACACTTAATTCTAAGAATTCCTATTCGCCCTCGGCGCAGCTCTCTATTCGCCAGGTCACGAAGGTTTTTCCGGGCAAAAAGGGACTGTTTAACAAGCTGACGGGCAAAACCAGCCGCGACTTCACTGCGATTCAGGATATCAGCCTGGAGATTGAGCCCAATACGTTTGTTACCATCATTGGTCCTTCGGGCTGCGGTAAATCGACGCTGCTAGGCATGATTGCCGGGCTGCTACCGATCAGCGCTGGCGAAATCTTATTTAACGATCGCCCGATTACAGGCCCCGGCCCCGATCGCGGTATGGTGTTTCAAAACTATGCCCTGATGCCCTGGATGACGGTATGGGAGAATATCCGCTTTGCCGTGGAGACGGTGCATCCCAAGATGGCATCTAAGATGATGAACCGGGTCATCAAGGAAAACATTGAGCTGGTAGGTCTGGCGGGTGCGGAAAAGAAGTATCCCCACGAGCTGTCGGGGGGAATGCGGCAGCGGGTCGGCATTGCACGGGCGCTGGCAATTAACCCACAGATTTTGCTGATGGATGAGCCGTTTGGTGCCCTCGATGCCCTCACCCGAGGCTTTTTGCAGGATGAGATTGAGCGCATCTGGGAGCAGCAGCGCAAAACCGTGATTATGATTACCCATAGCATTGAAGAGGCGCTGCTGCTGTCGGACCGGATTGTGATGATGACGCGCGGTCCGGCGGCGCGCATCGACGAAATCTTGGAGGTGCCGTTTCCGCGGCCCCGCAACCGCGAGACCATAGACCAGCATCCGGCCTATCACGACCTGAAGGCCGAGATGGAAAGCCACCTTTTCCGCGAAACGCGGGCTGTTGAGGCCGCTCGGATCGCTAAGGAATAGTCGCTGGCAGAGAGAGCTGTCAGCCGTCAATGTCGGCAAATTACTTCATCCGTTTGGATGTGGCCAGTCCCCGTTGTTTAACATTTGAGAGGAGTTAACCCATGATTCTACCTGAAGTGACCGAAAAGCTGTTGGCTGCCAAGAAAGCCGCTGGTCTCAGCTTTGCCGATCTGGAAGCCAAGGTCGGCTGTGATGAAGTTTGGATTGCCTCAGTCATTTATCGGCAGGCCAGCGCCTCTGAGAAAGAAGCGACCAAAATCGTCGAGGCGATCGGCGCAGATACTTCGCTAATCGAACCCCTGACCGAATGCCCGATCAAAGGCTCCCTAGATCCGGTAATTCCCACTGACCCACTGATTTATCGCTTCTACGAGATTATGCAGGTCTACGGCCTGCCGATAAAGACGGTGGTGCATGAGAAGTTTGGCGACGGCATTATGAGCGCTATCGACTTCACCATCGATGTGGAAAAAGAAGAAGACCCCAAAGGCGATCGCGTCAAAATCATCATGTGCGGTAAGTTCTTGCCCTACAAAAAGTGGTAAAGCGGCCTGCTCTAAAGCTTTTGAATTTTGAATTCTCCATGTTTATCCCTGGCTGAGAGGACATCGATGACACAGTTTCGGTTTTTAAGAGCGTTTCCGAGGGCGATCGCGCCAGCTAGCCGCCTGGCCTTGGTGATGATAGCCGGTTTACTGCTGGCCGCCCCCCCGGTGCTGGCCCACCACCCATTTGGCGGCAGTACCCCTGATAACATAGTGCAGGGTTTTCTATCGGGAATGGGCCACCCGGTGATTGGCCTAGACCATTTGGCCTTTGTGATTACCGCTGGGCTGATGGCAGTAGCCGTGGGGCGGGGGCTGATGGTGCCTGTTAGCTTTGTCCTCGCCTCTTTGCTGGGCACGGGGCTGCACCTAATGGGTCTGAATTTGCCCGCTCCAGAATTCGTGATCTCGGCGTCAGTGCTGGCGTTTGGGGCGCTGCTGGCAATGAAATCGCAGCCGCACACCGGCATTGTGGCAGGGCTAGCGCTGCTGGCCGGTATCTTCCACGGCTATGCGTATGGCGAAGCAGTCGTCGGCGCGGAGATGATGCCTTTGGCGGCGTATCTGCTGGGATTTGCCACCGTGCAAATGGCGATCGCGCTGCTGGCCTACGGCATGGCCGATCGATTGACCGGCAGCCGGGGAAAGTCTCTAGGTCTAAGGTTTGCGGGCTTTGCTCTGGCAGGCGTGGGCGCGGCGTTTCTCTCTGGCGTAGTGCTGGGCTAACTTCGCTGTTGGCCGTCCCTGTACCGCTATGTCTCACTGTTTCTAGCTCGGAGTACCGTAAGGCATGACCACATCTGCTAAAAAATTAGTTCCTCCCTTTGACCAGGACATTGCGATCGCCAAAGTGCGCATGGCGGAAGATGCCTGGAATGGCCGCGACCCTGATCGCGTATCGATGGCCTACAGCGAAGATAGCTTTTGGCGCAACCGGGCCGAGATCTTTCAAGGGCGAGAGGCCATCCGCTCTTTCCTGCAGCGCAAGTGGGACAAGGAGCTGGATTACCGTCTGGTGAAGGAAATGTGGGCCTTTGGCGAAAACCGCATCGCCGTGCGCTTCCAGTATGAGTGGCATGACAATGCCGGCCAGTGGTACCGCGCCTATGGCAACGAAAACTGGGAGTTTGACGACAGCGGCCTGATGCGGAGACGGGAAGCCAGCATCAATGATCGCCCGATCGCCGAGTCCAATCGCCGCTTCCACTGGCCCGCTCCCGGCCCCCGCCCTCAAAACCATCCCGGCCTGATCAACTCACCAGAATAAGCATCTTCTAGCCAACAGGAGCAAAATCTAACGCAAGATTCGGTAGGTTGGTGCTGAGCCTGCGAAACCCAACATCTTTTGAGGACGTCATATGAACCTCTTCAAACAGCCCCGCTCTGACGCATCGCCCGAAACCCTCCGCCAGATCAAAACCTGGGTTGCTGCTGCCCTTAACCTGCCTGCCGACGTGCCCATCTCCATCAGCCAGCTGCGCTGCCATGAACGGGGCTGTCCCCCGGTGGAAACCGTCATCTCCGTCATGACCCAGCCGGTACAAACCTATAAAATTCATCAGCCGATTGCAGCGGTGCAGCAGGCCGACATTCTGCAACGGCTGCAAAACTCGTCGTGTTCAAAATGAGTCATCGCTATGATAGCCACTGCCACTAAAAGCGTGCCGGTCACCGTCCTCACCGGCTATTTAGGAGCCGGTAAAACCACCCTGCTCAATCGCATCTTGACCTACGAACACGGCAAAAAAGTTGCCGTGATTGTCAACGAGTTTGGCGAAGTCGGCATTGACAACCAGCTCGTGATTGACGCCGATGAAGAAATCTTTGAGATGAACAACGGCTGCATCTGCTGCACCGTGCGGGGCGATCTGATTCGCATCATTGGCAATCTGATGCAGCGCCGCGACCAGTTTGATCACTTGGTGATTGAAACCACCGGGCTGGCAGATCCAGCCCCTGTAATTCAAACCTTCTTCGTCGATGAGGACATTCAGACTCAGCTGGCGCTGGACGCGGTGATCACCGTCGTCGATGCCAAGCATATCTGGCAGCACTGGGAAAGCGACGAAGCCCAGGAGCAAATCGCCTTTGCCGACGTGATTTTGCTCAACAAAATTGATCTAGTGACCGAAGCCGAGCTGACGGAACTAGAACGGCGGATTTGCGAGATGAATGCAATGGTGAAAATCTACCGCACCCAAAATTCTGAACTGGCGATCGACTCAATTTTGGGCGTCAAGGCGTTTGACTTAGACCGGGCTCTGGACGTTGACCCTGATTTTCTCAATGAAGATGCTCACGAGCATGATGATGAGGTCTATTCCTTCGCCATTGTGGAAGAGCAGCCACTAGACAGCGAAAAGCTCAGCGCCTGGGTGAGCGACCTGCTGCAAACCAAGGGGCCGGACATCTTTCGCACCAAAGGCATTTTGAATTTAGCGGGTGAAGACGATCGCTATGTGTTTCAGGGCGTACACATGATTTTTGATGGCCGCAGCGATCGTCCTTGGAAGCCCAATGAAACCCGCCGCAGCGAAATGGTGTTCATTGGCCGCAACTTGGATGAATCTGAGATCCGCCGGGGATTCCGGACGTGCCTCGCGTGAAAGCTACCTCGCTGCAGGTAACGCCCCGGACACAATACGTCCTGTCGGACTATATCACCGGACTCGCCTGGTCGCCCAAAACGGAAAAGCTAGCCGCGATCGCCGCTAGCGGTGAGGTCACTCTCTATAGCACTTCTGGTGAGGAATTGCCCCTACAGCCTGCAGCTGGCCTGGCTGTGAATTGTCTGAGCTTTGCCGCTGATGGGCGATTCCTCGCCACAGCCGGACAGTCGGGCCAGCTAACGGTTTGGAATATAGCCGCCCATCCGAAAATTTGGCTGCAGCAGACCCACGCTAGTGCCTGGATTGACACATTGGCCTGGCATCCCACGCTGCCTTATTTGGCCTATGGCGTTGGCCAGAAGACTATTATTCTAGATGTCGAGCAGCGGCAAGATGTCGCAGTCTTGGACTTTCAAACCTCTTCTATACTGCACTTGGCCTGGCAGCCGACTGGAGAGCACTTGGCGGTCAGCGGTCACGGCGGCGTCAAGGTTTGGCCGGTCAGCGACTGGCAAGCCGCACCCAAACACATTCAAGTGCCGGGAGCGAGCCTGCACTGTGCCTGGTCTCAGGACGGACGCTATCTAGCCTCTGGCAATCTAGATCGCACCCTTACCGTGACCCAGTGGAACAGTCCGCCGCCTTGGCTGATGCAGGGGTTTCCGGGCAAGGTACGGCAGACGGCCTGGGCGAAGGGAGCTACGCGCTCAGAGGCTCCTTGGCTGGCAGCGGCCTGTGCTGAAGGGATTACGGTTTGGCAACGAGAGAGCAAAGGAAAGCAAGGCTGGCGATCGCAGGTTTTGCAGGGCCATCGCGATCGGGTGAATGCGATCGCCTTTCATCCGCATTCTGCTTACTTAGCTTCAGTGGGCCAGGATGGACGCGTCTGTCTCTGGCACTGCGGGCAAACGCTGGTTCAAACGCTCAAACATGGACAGGTCGGCACGACTTGCTTGGCTTGGTCAGCATCAGGCCTGTGGCTAGCAGCTGGAGACAAGGCTGGCGAACTAAGCCTGTGGCAAGTTTCACGCCAAGTCAAAGGCTTTGGCTAACATAGGGCCATGGCAACGATTCTGGATAAAAAGGGCCATTTTATCCAGAACTCTTGCTGTGCAAGCCCTTCAGCGTGAGACGACTCTGAAACTGCGCTCCGCAAGACAACATAAATCCGCTCAAGCGCTCTCAGTGCTGGCCTTTTAAGCCACAAGTATTCAGCCATTTTCGAGGGGTAGAATACGGACTGAATGCTTTTATCGATCTACGCCACGTAAAATACCTCAGAGAGTCTGATACAGGTGATATTCCTCAAAGCTTTGTAAATCAATACTTTTGATGATATTGCTCTGTTGAGGTGAAGCCTGGCAAGAGCTTTCCCCGTCTATTTTATAACGACTAAGCTAAGCGGACAAAGTCGAGTTTTTTTGACTAAAAATCAACTTATGCTTTGTTCCGCTTCAGCGATTGGTTATGCGGCTTTAGACCTTATTAAAGCTGCATCGCTGGTGATTCTTTAGTAAGATAGCTACTGCTTGATGTCAGCGCCATAGCAACAAAATCAATAAATGTTTTGATGCGAGTCACGTGGCGTAAATCCTCGTGGGTGAGAATCCACAAATCTTTTTCTAAAGGGGCGATCGCCGGTAACAACTGAACTAGCTCCGACTCGGTATCGCCCACATAGGACGGTAATACCGCCAAACCCTGGTTTGCTTTAACCGCCGCCAGTAAAGCCGCACAGGTGTTGAGACGGTACTGACACCGTTCCTGCGGCACCATTTGCCTGAGCCATTTAGCCGTAGCCGCATCAATGATGCCGTCGTCAAACCCGATCCAGTCGTGGCGACTTAAATTTTTCAGATTGGGGTGGGTTTTGAGGTATTGCTTCGACCCATAAACGGCGCTAGAAAAACTGGTGACTTTTCTGCCGACCAGAGTTTCGGGTGGATTCTTCGTAGTACGAATGGCAATATCAGCATCTCGTTTCGTCAGGTTGAACACCTCGGTCGAAATCAGAACCTCTAGCTCAATTTCTGGATAGGCAGCCCGAAACTTAGCAAAACAAGGCGATAGGAGTTTAATAAACAGCGCGTCAGAGGTGGTGACGCGAATCGTGCCGCTAGGGCGCATATCTTGGCCGCTGATCCGCCGGTTGAGATTAGCAATATCGACTTCAATCCGCTCAGCCGCCTGACAAAAATCTTCGCCCGCCGCCGTCATCACATAGCCCGTCGGTAAGCGCTCAAACAGGCGTACCCCCAGATCTTTCTCCAGGGTGTTCAGCCGTCGAAACACGGTGGATTGATGCACTGACAACTCCCGCGCCGCTTCGGCCACGCTGCCAGCCTGGGCGATTTGTTTGATATATTTCAGGTCATTCCAGTCCATTTCGCATTTTTGCAAATTTGCCTTGCGCCTTTGCTTATTCTAGTCGCTTTTTTGCAAGTAACAATGAACCCATTGGAACTTCGAGAGCGATCAAAAGCACTCGTCGGGTCGCAAGACCCTGTTTTGTAACGATTAGGAGCAAATTTGTGATTGAACTCTACAGCGACGGCAGCCCAAACGGCCACAAAATCAGCATTGCCCTAGAAGAGTTGGGTACTCAGTACACCGTGAACCCCGTCAGCGTGTTTACCGGGGAAGGGCAGAGTGACGAATTCTTGTCGATTAACCCCAACGGCAAAATCCCGGTGATTCGCGATACGGCGACGGGCCAAGTGGTAACGGAATCGAACGCGATTTTGCTGTATCTGGCTGACCAGGCTGGAAAACTCATCCCGGCCCAGGGGCAAGAACGGTGGCGGGCGATTGAACTACTGCTGTTCCAGGCTTCCACGGTTGGCCCCATGTTCGGACAGCGGGCCCATTTCACTATCATGGCTCCCGAAACTATTCCCTATGGCATGGAGCGCTATCTGAAGGAATCGAACCGGATCAATTGGGTGGTGGATGAGCTGCTGAGCGATCGCCCCTACTTCCTGAGCGACTACTCGATCGTGGATATCGCCTTCTATGGCTGGTATTTCACTGCCGAGCACATGGGGTTTGCCACCAAGCCCTACCCGAACCTGCATGAGTGGTATCGCCGGGTGGGGGCACGTCCAGCGGTGCAGCAGGGCGTCACCGTTCCCAAAGAATTGCCAGAACTCCCTCCTCGTAAGGATCTAGCGGTCTCTGCCTGATTAAACATCGTAGGTTGGTGTCGAGCTTGTGAGACCCAACAGTTCCCCGAATCCCTAAGTGTCGCCCAACCTACGCAATCAGTAAATACATTACGGATTGACTTGACGATGCCACAGCAACTAACCCATTTGACACCGCACATTCTACGTATTGACTCCAGTGGTCGCTATCAAGACTCAGTGAGTCGTGCCTTGGCCGACACTTTGGTCGCAAAACTGCGATCGCGCTATCCCCAGGCTCAAATGACGATACGGGATACGAACCGTGATCTGCCTTTTGTAGATGATGTCTGGATTGCAGCGGCATACACGCCAGCAGCGGAGCGTTTTCCTGAACAGCATCAGGTGCTGGCCCTCTCTGACAAACTGGTCGATGAATTTGCCGCCGCCGACCTGCTCATCTTTAGCATCCCTATTTACAACTTTTCGATTCCAGCTTCCCAAAAGCCTGGATCGACCAGGTGGCGAGGATTGGGCGCACGTTCAACTACACCAGCGCGGGGCCGCATCCCCTGCTGCCCAGCCGCAAAACCTACGTCATCGTCACCTCCGGCGGTACCCCCGTGGGCAGTGACATTGACTATGCTACAGGCTACTTCCATCACGTGCTTGGCTTTCTCGGCATTACCGACGTAGAGCTGATTGCCGCAGACCGGCTGCTCTCCCAGGGTGAAACCCAAGTCCAGCAGGCTCGCCAGAGCATGAATGCCCTGTTGGATGAGTTTCAACCCGTTGCATCCGCAGCTTAGTTTTGTTGTCCAAATCTAGAGGAAAAAATCATGGCCCATGCTATTCACATTTACGAGCAGGGCGGACCCGACGTTCTGCGCTATGAACCCATCGAGGTGGAAAAACCGAAGGCCGGACAGGTGAGACTGCGCCAGAGGGCGATCGGGGTGAATTTTCTCGATACTTACTTCCGCAAAGGGGACTTTCCCCTGCCGTCATCGCCCTTTATCAACGGCTTTGAAGCTGCTGGCGTGATTGAGGAAGTGGGTGAAGGCGTCACTGACTTGGAGGTCGGGCAGCGAGTTGCCTATCAGTTGGTAAAGGGAGCCTATACCGACATGCGTACAATGTCTGCCGAAAGGCTCGTGCCCCTGCCGGACGCCATCAGCGATGAGCAGGCAGCCGCCATGATGCTGAAGGGCACCACTGCCGAATATCTGGTACGACGGGTCTATCCCGTGAAAGCGGGCGATACGATTTTGGTGCATGCGGCGGCAGGCGGTGTCGGATCGCTGCTGTGCCAGTGGGCTAAGCACTTGGGGGCTACAGTCATCGGCACCGTCAGCAGTCAAGAAAAGGCGGATCGCGCTAGGGCAAATGGCTGCGACTATCCAATCTTGTACACTCAGGAAGATTTTGCCGATCGCGTCAACGAACTCACCCATGGCGACGGCGTTCCTATAGTTTATGACGGCGTCGGGCACACCACGTTTCACCGCAACTTTGACTGCCTCGCGACCTTTGGCGTCAACCTGCTGTTTGGCTGGGCCTCCGGTAAGGTCGAACCGCTGGATGTGCACCGCTTAAACAGTAAGTCCCATACCGTCGTCAACCCCAGTTTGGGACACTACACCGGCACTCGCGAACTGTTGTTGGAATCAGCGCAAGCTCTCTTTGATGTGGTGTCGAAAGGTGCCGTCACCATCAACGTCAACCATCGCTATCCCCTAGCAAAGGCGGCGCAAGCTCACGCAGACCTGGAAGCCCGTCGAACAGAGGGTTCAGTTGTGCTTGTGACATAGCTAGCAGCGATGGATTTTGGGGGTTGGCTCATGCTGACCCTCATATTCCCACCCGTCCTCAATCAAAAACAATATCCACGGAGAAACCCCAATGGAAAACACTACCACTACCATAATTGTTCGCTTCCCTGTTAAGCCAGAGCGAGCTGCGGAATTTCAGATGGCATTCAGCGGATTACTGAATGGATTGCGGCAAGAGCCCACCTTCATCGAGGCCCGAGTTCACCAAGACTTAGACGATCCCAATATTGTGGTTTTCTACGAAACTTATCGGGAAGACCGGCAAAGCTTTCTTGATCGAGTGCCTCAGAAACCCTGGTTTAAGATATTTCTCGACCAGCTGCCAGATTTGTTGCAAAGAGATCGCGATGTGTTTTGGCAGGAGCGGACTGAAGTGTATTAGTGCGATCGCTCTTTGCGGCCTAGGAAATGTGGTTCTGTCGCAAAAACTCAGGAGTGGTAGATTAGGAGACCGATTTCCTCATGTCATCTATCTAGATGCTCTGAGCGCAGCTGATCAGATTTGTCAGAGGACTTATTATCGAGATGCTCTTGGCGGGCCTGGTCGATGCGGTTGGCTGATTCTGCGGTAACGGCTTGGGCCGAAGAGATAGCGGCGGCAGAGAGGACAAGAGAGAAAATAGCGAAGGTGATGCGTTACATGATTTAGCTCCTTAGTTTGCGTTTTTGATTTCAATCATCTTGAGTCCTACTATGACGGCTCTCTCTGAGGCTTCTCTGACCGCAACCTGAGAATGGCTTAATGGCTAACTGAGAAGTCTGAGAGCAAGCTGACTGGCGGCTCATATGTCTCAAAATAGGTGGCAATAGAGCAGATCTGGACACTCAACCATAGACTAGTAGCGACTACGCTAATGTCCCGATGGACTATATTTTGTCTTTGCCACGAGTGTCGCCAGAGTCACCAGTTTTGAAACATGATGCCGTTGTTAAGCTGGCTGCATCTCTACAATTCCCATCATGCCCCGGTCTTCGTGATCTAAGACATGGCAGTGATAGACGGTTTTGCCCACATAGTCACGAAAGGGAATGCGAATACGAACGCTCTCGCCGGGACTGACTGACACCACATCTTTCCACGCAGCATAGGGGGCAGGCTGACCGTTGTGGCTAATCACTTGAAACTTATTGGTATGAACGTGGAAGGGATGAGCCATCGTCCCTGTGTTAATGATTTCCCAGTCCTCCACGGTATTAAGCTGCACCTGGGTGTCGATACGGTCATGCTCGAAGGCTTTGCTGTTGATCAAAAACACCATGCCCATGCCGCCGCCCATACCGTGGTTAAGGGTGAACTGACGTGTAGTTTGAGGTTCCGGCAGAGACTCAATGGTTAGGAGTTGATTAGGTAACGGGAGCGTATCGATAGTGCCGTTGTAGGTCAGGGTCGCTACCGTTTCGGTGGAGTTGCGATTTGGAGAACTCCCCATCATGCCACCGCCCATCATGCCCTGAGCCGGGTTGAAAAGCTGGTTCAACAAGCGATACTGTCCAGGTTCACGGTCTGCTTTAACCAACACCTCAACCCGTTCCCCCGGAGCAAGCACCAGGTCGTTGAGTTCAATAGGAGATGCGATCGCCCCGCCATCTGTCGCAATCAGGTAAAACGGATGCTCTTCCAGGGACAACCAAAAGAACCGAGACGTTGACGCATTCAGCAGTCGCAGCCGCAACAGTCCTCCTTGAGCTACCTCTAAAGATTGATTGAACTGACCGTTAGCCGTGAGTAGATCGCCAATGCGTCCAGTCATCTGGGCTATGTGACCGGGGTCAGGAATGTTACCGCTGCGATCCAGGGCAAAGTCCTTGAGGACAAGAAATTCTTCTTGAGCCGCTTGAATTTCGGGGATTCCGTCCAGTTCGCCGCGCACTACAAACATTCCGGCAAGCCCGCCAAAGAGCTGCTCCGCTACCAGCCCGTGGTAGTGGGGGTGATACCAGAAGGTGCCTGCCGGATGGTTTTGAGGAATCTGGAACTCATAGCTGTAGCTTTCGCCGGGTGGAATTTCGAGAAAGACGTTGTCCCCGGTGCCCGTCGGCGGGATATGGAGCCCGTGATAATGGAGGTTAGTGGGCTGATTTAACCGATTGGTGAAGCGAATCTGAACGGTGTCACCGGGCTTAGTCTCCAACCGAGGACCAGGAAGATGGCCGTTGTAAGTTAGCAGGTTAGCATTGCGGCTGCCCAGTTTCACTTGCTGCGCCTCCGCCACCAAGTCGAAGCTGAGCAATCCACCTTCGCTACTGTGTACTGGAGCCGGCTCCGATATTGGACTTGGCGCAGAAGATTGCAAAGATCCTCTAGAGCATTGAGAAAGCAATATTGCTCCTGTAGTTCCAAGGCTTAACCCTAGAAACTCTCTTCGCCTCATAGCTTTCATCACAATTGCATGAATATAGGTACTGTAATCGTAGAGTCTCTAGCCAGCTGTAGGGTCAAGATGAGATACCGAACACGATACCGTGATTACAACTTAGAGAAAAACTATGAAATGGCAATGAAATAAGGACTATAGAAGCTAATTTGTCAATATTTCGACTAAATTCGCGTTGATTAACATTTATCGATGAAATTAAGATGAAATCGCTCTATCCCTTTAGAGTGAAGTCGAGTTTCCTGCCATCGATAGGTGATGAGAGCGGCGGTTTCTCGCTATCTCTATGCCATAGAGATTTTAGGATAAGTATCCGGTTTAACTACAAACAGATTGATCTAGCTTTGATGAAGCGATGGCCTGTGCAGTGACATGTGAGCACTGCACCGAAGCCTGCATAACTGAGTAACATCACGTTCCTAAAAGTTACTCAGCGTAAGTAAATTTATTTTTTTGATGTGTTTATTTTGAGGAAAACCCATGACATCTGAAGGCAACGCCATGAAAACCCAGGCTGACAAAGGACATGACGGCAGCATGAGTAGCTATGTCAGATACTTTGCCATGATTGGCACCTCAATCGTGGTGATGTTCTTTTTGATGTATCTGCATTCATATCAAATTCTTGACCATGCTTGGTTTAGTGAAACGCGGGTTTATATGGCCCTGATTATGGGTGCCGCGATGATGGTGATCATGCTGTCGTACATGCTGCATATGTACAAGAGCCGTAGCATGAATATCGCTATTTATGTGGGTGCCATCGTTCTATTTGGTGCTTCGTTATGGTTGGTACGCAGTCAAATCACCGTAAGCGACGTCGATTATATGGAAGGCATGATTCCACATCACTCGATCGCGATTTTAACGAGTGAACGAGCTCAAATTCAGGATATTCGGGTGCGTGAATTGGCAGATAAAATCATCGAAGCCCAGCGCCGAGAAATCAAGGAAATGGAGTGGCTGATTTCTGATATCCGAGAAAACGGATTGGTCACAACCCAAGCTGAGCTAGAAGGCAGACAGGTACCAGATTTTGCTCCCACTCCTGAATAGTTTGTAGCGGTTTTGGGAAAGAAAACAACTGGCACAAGTATCAATAAAGTCGTGGTTAGATGTGTGGCGTTACTGAATCAAGGGATGAACCTGGTGTTTTCCGGTCGTGAGCGAGCTGACAATCGCGGTGAAAGTGCTGTGGTGCTGATGACGCCAGAACGGGCGATCGCCCTATCGAGATATGACTGACACTCTTAATCTAGCGAACGCTGCGTGAATGCAGAAGCTCTTCTATCTAACCCGCCATCGGCAAGGTAATCGTAAACATGCTACCCTTTCCAGATTCACTCTGTACCTGAATATCGCCGCCGTGGGCCTGAGCAATCGCCAGCGCAATCGACAGTCCCAATCCTGAGCCACCACTCTGGCGGGAGCGAGCCTTTTCAACTCGGTAGAAGCGATCGAAGATTTTAGTCTGGTCCTCTGGGGCAATGCCAACTCCGGTATCCTCAACCGTCACTACCGCTTGGTTTCTTTCACCTTCAGGAAACATCTTGCGAACTGTCTGCTGGAGCCGGATGCTCACTTTTCCACCTGCGGGGGTGTGCTGGAGGGCATTGCTGACAATGTTGAATACTAATTGGTAGAGATGTTCTTCGTTGCCAACGACAACGAGTTCAGGTTCTTTGGGCTGATCCAGGATGAGGTGAACATCGTTAGCAATTGCTAAAGCCGCCAGTTCTTCTTCAAGGTCACTGAGAACATCCTGCAAGCAGCAAGGTGTCTTGACTGATGGCATATGAGCATCCAACCGAGACAGCAGCAGCAAATCACTCACAAGATTGGTCAGGCGGTGATTTTGACGATTAATCACCTGTAGCGTCTCACGGGCTTCAGCATCAGAAATTTCCGGCAAGCGCATCACGGATTCTGTAGTTGCCTGAGTCGCCGTCAGGGGTGTACGCAATTCATGAGCCGCATCAGCAGTGAACTGCTGAATTTTGCGATAGGACGCCCGAACCGGCTGCAGTGCCATCCCTGCCAGCCACCAACTTGCCCCCGCAATCAGCCCTATTGTGATGGGCAGGCTAAGCAAAATTATCCAGCGAATCATTGTCAAATAAGTAGCGAAGTCGCTAAAGGAACGCCCCACCAGCAACGTGCCGAGTTGAATTTGCTGATTTAGGTCGTAAAGGGGGATGGCAATTTGTCGATACTCGTTACCAGCGGTATCCCATACCGTTTGCCAAGAGTCTTCTGGGTTCGTGGCAGGCAGACCCTCTGGATAGACACCTGCGGTAGCAATCAGCTCCTGCTCTGGGGACAAGACTCGAAAGTAGTAGCTACCCAGGTAAAGGGTGCCCTGGTGATGTCTCCGCGATCGCTCGAAGGGAACTCGACACGGCTCTCCGGCCACGCATAGATTCGGCAGTAAGTTCGGCGAAACACCATCAATCTGACCATTGGTAGTGAGGATCTTTTCCAGCGCATTGTGGACGGGCTCAGCGACTGACTTAAGTTCGCGGTCAGCAGTAACGCGGTGAGCATGGGCGATCGCTTCGTAGACGCCCAATCCACTCAGCCCCAGTACCACAGTCATGACACCGGTATACCAGACAGTAAGCTGCCAACGACTGCGGCGAAACAGCTTATTGGGCGTTGAGGCGGTATCCCATGCCATAGACGGTCTCAATATAGTCTTCACAGCCATGTTGAGCTAATTTGCGGCGGAGCAACCGCATCTGGGCGGCCACCACATTGCTGTTGGGTTCGGCCCCAATTTCCCAGAGCTGGTTGAGCACCTGATCGCGGGTCAAAATTTGATTTGGATGCTCCATGAAATACTGCAGCAGTTGAAACTCTTTTTGGGTGAGTTCAATGGGTTGCTCAGCGTTTTTAGTTTTGAGTAGGGCGATGCGGCGATCGCAGTCCAGCATCAACGGCCCCACCCGTAGTTTACTGGGCTTGATTTCAGGCGATCTTCGTCTCAATGCTCGCAATCGCGCCAGCAATTCCGCCATGCTGAAGGGCTTCACCAGATAATCATCGGCTCCGGCGTCCAGGCCAGTGATGCGGTCATCAATCTGGTCTTTGGCAGTGAGCATGAGGACGGGTAGAGCGTGGTGATGATTCCTCAGCCATTGACATAGCTCAACCCCCGACTTTCCGGGTATCATCCAGTCAAATACGCCTATCGTGTAGAGTGATAGATCGTGCTCCAGATAGGCCATAGCCTCATCCCCCGACTGAACCCAGTCCACCACATAAGCTTCCTGGGTCAAGGTACGCTTGATGGCTTTGCCCAAGTCGGGCTCATCTTCAACCAACAGAATACGCATCAAAACGACACCAACTACTTACCAATAATAGGTTCCAGTTTTTTCGGAGTTCGTCGCCGTCCGCGTCGCTTTAACCATTCGGTTGCGTCGTCAATAAACGAGTATACTACCGGCACCACCACCAGAGTCAGCAGCGTTGAGAGCAGCAGCCCACCTAAAATCACAGTTGCAATAGGTGAGTAGGCATCCATGCCAATTTCCGGGAAAAAGGCCAGCCGCACGATGACAATCACAGTCGTCAGGGTGGTCATGGTAATAGCCTTTAACCGTACTGGGCCAGCCATGCGAATAGCTACATCACGGGGTACCCCCTCTTCGCGTTTTGCCAGAATCAGCTCCAGCAGCAGAATCGCCGCCGAAAGGGAAAGGCCCGAGAGAATCACAATCCCCAGAATCGAGACTGTCGAGAGAGTCTGCTGCGCCAGAATCAGCCCGCCGAACACCCCCACTAGTTGCAAAGGCACTGACAGCATCATCACTAATGGCTGAATGAAGGAGCCGAACTGAATCACCAGAATTAGGTAAATCAGAATCAGCGATACCAGTAGCCCTTTCAACAGACGATCGAACTCAATCATCATATCGGTCATGTCGCCCATAGAATCGATGCCGTAGCCAGGAGGGAAATTAAGTTCTTGCCCTGCCCGCATAGCGATCATCATGGACAAATCCATTGACGCGGGTCCCCCCTTGCGGTAGTAGCCATTGACGTACACAACTCGTTTTCCGTTGACATGCTCAATCAGGGTAGGACCGTTGCGTCGCTCCAGAGTAGCAACTGTGTTCAGCGGCACTTGCTGTCCCATTGGAGTCGTAATATAGGTGCCCGCCAGATTATTGAGAGTGCCTCTATCGTCTTCTTCGTAACGCACTAAAATTGAGTTCTGCCGTAGGTTAGGACGGTTGTAAAAGCGCTGTGTAAAGCCTCCATTAAGGGCATAGCGGGCCTGCTGAGCTATCATCCGCACGTTTAGTCCCAGTTCCTGAGCGCGGCGACGATCTACCGTGAGCTGATATTCCGGCTGGGAGAGGGCAGAACTGGTCTGAGCCATCACCAGACCGGGAGTGTCTTCAGCAATGCGAAAGACGCCCTCAGCCAGACGGTGTAGCACTTCTAGGTCTTCACCATAAACAGCGAGCTGGATGGGCGCGGCAGAGGTGGCCATTACGTCCACGCCCATTTCCTTCAAGGCAATGCGGCGCAAACCCGGAATGGTGCGGCGGGCTTCCGCTTCCACGCTGTCCATAATTTCCCAGATGTCTCGTGATCGCTCATCCTCCAGGGTGATCATCAGTGACGCCGAGTTGACGCTGCCCATGCTGTAGCCGGTGAAATAGGTGCTGTTGCGGGTCAGCTCAAACCCGGTTTGGGACGATACTTTAGCAATGTCGGGCTGGGCTAGCAGTAACTGTTCTAGTTGGTAGACGCTCTCATCGGTTTTAGCGAAGGAGGTACCGGCTTCCATCTCCAGAGACGCCATAAACTGACCGGAATCGCCCAGGGGCATCATTTCCTGAGGCACGAAGGGATAGAGGGCAACAGCCAGCACAATGGCAGAACCGGCGATCGCCAACGTAATTTCGCGATTATTCATGCAGCGATCCAGCAGCCAGCCATAACCTCGCTCTAGGTTCCGAAAGCCCACTCTTATCGGGGTCATCAGCCACTGCAACCAGGTCTGCCGCTGCCATCGTTCCTGGGGTGACTTGAGCACAAAAGCGGCAATCAAGGGAATTAGCGTGATCGACACAATCAATGAGGCAATGAAGGCGAACACCATAGGCCAAACCAGCCCCACAAACATCAGCCCGGTTAGCCCACCCGCCAAAATTGTCGGCAGCAGCGCCGCAATCATCACGCAGCTGGCCGCAGCGCTGGCTAGAAATACCTCTCCGGTACCCTGAATCGCTGCCTGCATCGGTCGTAACCCCTGGCGCAGCTTCTGGTCAATGGAATCAATAACAATAATCGAGTCATCCACCAACTTGCCAATCGCCATCATCATGCCAATTAGCGTGGACGAGTTAAGCGACATCTCGATGGGAATGAAGGGTAGCGTCGAAAGAGCTAGGGACGTGGGAATAGAGATCATGATGATTGCCGTCGCCCGGAAGTCTTCCAAAAAGATCAAAATCACCACGCCCGCCAGCAGCACACTGATCAGCAGCTCTTGAAAGGTGCTGTCGAGAATGATGTTGACCAGGTAGGAGTTGTCATAGGCTTCCTGAAATTCCAGGCCCGGATACTCGGCCTGGATGCGCTCTAGCTCTGCCCGCACCTGCTTGATAACTTTGGGTGAACTGGAATCCGGCTTCTGAATCACGTTCACGGCCAGAGCCGCTTCACCGTTGTAGCGATAGCCACTGCGTCGTTCTTCAAAGGTATCTTTCACAGTCGCCACATCGCGGACATAGACCACCCGCCCGTCCTGCTCCAGGATGGGGTAGTCCATCACCTCTGCTGCACTCAGCGCCCGCTTATCGGCCCGCACTAGAATCTCAGAATCTCCCTGGGTGAGCACGCCTGCACCCTGACTGACGTTGTTAGCATCGATTGCATCCCGCACCTGCAAAATCGACAGGCCATAAGCCGCCAACTGCTGCCGGTTGACCACCACCTGGAGCTGTCGCCGATACCCTCCAAAGATAGACACCGCCTGCACATTGGGTACCTGAGTCAGGCGATCGACCAGGGTATTGTCGGCAAATTCCCGCAGTTGCACTGGATCCCACCCCTCTCCCTGCAATGCCAGGGTCAACACCGGGCGGTTCAGCGGATCAATGGGCAACACCCAGTAAGAACGGGAGTTAAAGCCATCCAGCTCGATATCTCCCTCTGCTGCCGTCATCAGGCTCTGGACAGACTGCACTGCTTTGTCGATGTCGCCGCCCCAGGCAAACTGAATCGTCACCAGGGACATGTCCTGCTGGGAACTGGAGCGAATAAACCGTACTCCGTCCAGCACCGTCATCCGCTGCTCAATCGGTTTACTGATATAGGTTTCTACTTCTGTCGGCGATGACCCTAGAGCCATCGTGACGATGGACACCAGCGGACTTTCCACATAGGGCATCATCCGCACCGGCAGTAGGAACAGCGTCAACACCGACAGCACCAACACGGCGATGTAGATAGCAGCGACAATGACAGGGTGCTTGATAGACCAGCGGGTGAGGAAGCTTTTCATCAATCGAGACCAGTGTGCCCAGAGCCAATAAATGCGGATATTGAGATATACGAAAGAGGAACATAAGGCATTGTGTCCCTCAAACCGTTTGCCAAAGTTGGCTACCGCACGTCGAGGTTGAAGGTGGCCTCACCGGGCATCGCGGCGTCTGCTGATTCCACTTCCATAATCCACATGCCTTCCATGCCCAGGTTGGTCTTGACGGTGTACTGACCAGGTTCCTTAGCGGGCTCGACGATCGCCATCGTGGTCATCGGTTCCATGCCATCCATCGGCATCGAGAGATCAACCTCTAGATTCTTGATAGCAACGGGCTCATTAGTTGCCGGATCAATTACCTGCAACACCAGTTCTGCATCACCCATTGGAACCGCAGCGTCTTCTGGGGAGACGAGGGCGATCTCCACACCTTCCGATTCAGCCGCCTCAGTTGTCTCCGCCGCTGGAGCTGCCGCCGCATCGGGGGCTTCCGTCTCCGACTGATCGGCACTGCCGCAAGCGGCACTCAACAACCCAACCGCCACCAAAACAAACAGAACTTTTTTCATGCAATCCTCAACTGCGTTGATTAAAGAATGGACACGAACAGAAGCGCGATGTCGCGCTACTCAACTGGTACGGTGATCAGAGCCTGGCCCTTGTAATCAGGGTCATTGACATCGACTTTGATGTGCCATTCCCCCACCATGCCGAAGTGAGTCTTGACCTGGAACCGTCCCGGCTGACCTGTGGGCTCGAACTGCACCATTGTGGTCATCGGGGCCATGTTGGGCATGGGCATCGTGACATCGACGGCTACATCCTCAACGGGCAACGGTTCCTGAGTATCGGGGTCGCGAATTTCTATGAGCAGGTCTGCGCCCCCCGACTTAAAACTTTTTGTGGAATCAGGTTCGACGATCGCTATTTCCACATCGCCCTGGCTGCTGTCTCCCAGCATCGGCACGGGATTGCCTGTGTCATCTACTACGGCTACCTCAACACCGGGTACTAAACGACTGTGGCCCGAGGTGATGACTTGGTCGCCAGGATTAAGACCGCTGCTGATAGCGATGCGATCGCCATTCACCATCCCCGTTTCTACTGTCCGCCGCTCGGCAGTGGTGCCCGTCATTACCCAAACGGACGGCTCACTGTTGTACTCCACCACCGCAGATTGCGGCACCGACAGGGTATTGCTCTGACTCTTTGTCAGCAGCGTCATTTCTAAATACTGGCCCGATAGCAAGCGCCCCTGAGGATTGTCGATTAGGGCTTCCACTACCACCGTACGGGTGTCATTGTTGGTCTGAGGAAAGATGCTAGTGATACTGCCGGTCAGCGGTTCGTCTGTGGCTCCCGGCACCTGGGCGCGAATCGGGGTGCCCACTCGAATGTAGCCTGCATCTTTTTGGGCCACGTTGGCCTGCAGCCGTACCCGCGAGTAGTCGCCAACTTTCAGCACGCCCATCCCCGGCTGCACCACAACACCCGGATCAACCATTCGGCTTTGGACAATGCCGCTAATAGGAGACTGAAGCGTAGTGTAGCCCTGCATCACAGCGGCGGTATTCACTCTAGCTTCAGCCTGTCCGACCCTACCTCGTTCCCGCTCGACCTGAGTTTGCAATCTTGTCAGTCCTGCTCTTGCCTCTGAAAGAGCGGCTGCTTTCGCGGTAGCATCGGTCGCTACGACATCGTACTCTTGCTGGGAGGTCGCTCCCGCTGCGGTTAGTTTTGCAAAGCGATTTTTTTGAAGATTCAAATAGTCCAGTTCTGCCTGAAGGCGAGCAATTTTCTGTCGTTGCTCATCAATTTCAACCTGGCTCATCTGCAAGGAAGTTAAAGTCACATCGGCCTCAGCATTGGCTTCTGCTAGCTCTGTCGATCTCTCATCAGCAATCAAGTCTGCTAAAACCTGACCCGCTTCAACGCGATCGCCCGGATAAACCGAATAATTTGTCAACTGCCCCGCCACGCGCGGATACACCACTGCTTCCTGATAGGGCATGATTGAACCCGTGTAAGAAACCCCGGCCTCGAAGTTTCTCGCTTGCACCACTTCCACCGTGACAGGTACTGGGTTAAACGCCCCATCCACCCGCATCATCTCATCGTGGGACATGCCGGGCATATCATGACCTTCCATTCCCGCCATTGAGTTAGAGGGTTTGATGGATTGGGTGATGAGCAAAATACCACTGCTCAGCACTGCAAAAACGCTTAGGCCCAGCAGGACACGAGCGTACTTCCTGAAACCTGCTGGCTGAGTTGGTTCTGAATCTGGTAACTGGGAATCTGTACTCGGAGACCCCAGAGATTCAGTCAGGTCGTCTGAAGCGTTAATCCCAGAGCCATTGATATTTGAGTGAGGCGAAGGAGGTTCCTGAGACATAAACAATCAGTACTGAAAGAACTGTCTCTGCGAAATTATCAGTCAATTGTGAAACCAGGATGAAATACCCGGTGCTTTGCACAAACCCCATTCAGTTCTAATCAGTGAGCTGCACAGCCTCGATAACTCCACTCAGGACAGTAATTTAGATAACGAATAGGATAGTCAGGATTTTTCCAACCCTCCCTTGACCTTAAAGTTCACTGTAGGCTTTAGCGTAGGGTCAGTAACCCATTTGATGCCGTTGGACATCGCAAGGTGAACCCATGACTACTACCCTTTCAAACTCGCACGCAACCCATGTTAATCTGCAGTATCCGGTCAAGCTCTACCGCATGTCTATCCCTGAACACGAATGCCCTTGGGGGCTACGGGCAGTGAATCTGCTCAATGAGAAAGGAGTTGCCTTTGAAGATATCAAGTTAATCTCCCCCGAAGAGGTTGCAGCTTTCAAAACACAGC
Organism: Sphaerothrix gracilis Ecp01; assembly: GCF_030405905.1. Lineage (NCBI taxonomy): Bacteria > Bacillati > Cyanobacteriota > Cyanophyceae > Nodosilineales > Nodosilineaceae > Sphaerothrix > Sphaerothrix gracilis. Next base: position 28,692 of record NZ_JASATW010000030.1, on the reverse strand, counting down.
ATGACGTGGCGACGACGCCTCAGATTTTCTTTGGCGATCGGCGTATTGGAGGCTACACTGACCTCGCCGCTTACTTCGATGTCGAAGCCGAAAAAGCCGACTATTCCTATACTCCCGTTGCTGCCCTGTTTTCCACCGCTGGCTTGATGGCATTGGCGCTCTCTCTAGGAGTCCCTGGCTTCATGGGCATTGCCCTCTCCATGCTGGCTTCACTAAAGCTGATGGATCTCGATGCCTTTGCTGAAAGCTTCGCCAAATATGACCTGGTGACACAACGGTTCAAACCCTACGGCAAGGTCTATCCCTTTGCAGAGTTAGCGATCGGTCTGGGGTTGCTCTCTGGTGTTGCGCCCCTAGCAACGGGTATCGGCTCCCTGGTAGTGGGCATTAGTGGGGCAATATCTGTTTTCAAAGCCGTCTATATTGACAAAATGGCACTCAACTGTGCCTGCATCGGCGGCAACTCGAAAGCACCGCTGGGCGTGGTGAGCTTTGCGGAAAACGCCATCATGGCGCTAATGGGCGCAACCCTGATCTTCTCTGCTGTGGGGAACCGAGAAGTAGAACCGCAAGCCGTGCTGTCATCTCAGGAAGCCGCAATTGTCCAAGTGCAGGAGAGCGAATAGCGATCGCCTTTTGAGATGAGCCATCGGCGATCGCCCCCAATTTCATTTCTATTTCATGATCGCTCATCAAGATAGTGAGCTGAATTGTTGTAGAAAAGGCTAAATAGCCTGACATTTTGGTGGAGAAGAATTTATGAATCGTTATGTGTTTACGTCTGTGCTCATCACAGTAGGGCTAGTTTCAACAGGTATCGCTGCGACCGGATGTTCTCTGGCTCAAGGCCCTAACGCAAGACCGGAGACAGACGCTGCTGAGCAACTGGCGATGACGTCCGAAATTGCCGTCTTTCGAAGCCCGGCCTGTGGCTGTTGTGGTCAGTGGATTGAGTATATGGAAGCGACTGGCTTTACTGTCAAAGACAATCTGACTGAAGACATGACCGCTATTAAAGCGCAGTACGGAGTCCCCGCCAACCTGGTCTCTTGCCACACAACGATTGTGGACGGCTACGTCATTGAAGGTCATGTTCCTGCAGAAGATGTGCAGCGATTGTTGACTGAAAAACCTGATATTGCCGGTATCGCTGTTCCTGGAATGCCCATTGGCTCTCCCGGTATGGAATCGGGTGATTATGTTGAACCCTACACCGTTTTCTCCTTCACCGAGTCGGGAGAGACTGCCGCCTTTGCCGAACATTCCTGATTGAGACTTAGAGGAGTTACGACGAGTCGAAAACTCCTCAGCCTCTATGGATAGCTGCTGCAACGCCGAAACTGAATCTCCACTGGGTACTTGTCCTCAAGACGGCAGTCAGGGAAAGCCGGTAAAACTCATCACGCTAAAAAGCCTACTGACCCCTGAGTCTCTGGCAGACCTTGATGCCCAGCAAGACTACTAGTTTTGCTCCCAGCCGGAATGCTCGGTCGTCTATTTTTCCGCTGTGAACCAGTGTTTTATGCAAAAGCACCTAAAACAGCCTATTTATCAGAAAAACCTCAGTAAAACAGTGCCCGTTTGCTACTGTTTTGGGCCGTACAGCTAGGGCAAGAGGGAAATCCTCTTGCCCAGATTAAGGTACATATTAAAGCAGGGCGCTGCGGATGTGAGGCCAATATCCCAGGAAAGTTGCTGTTTAGAGAATATTCGTGCCTATCTCCAATCTCTGGGAACGCCGCAAACACACAGGTAGCCACAGTATCAGTAGTGCTCAATGATTAGTGAACAAGACTACTTGTCGTACCACGTCTGCCGCCACTGTTGCATCTGGTTGATTTCAGCTTGTTGAGTATCAAGAATTTTTTGGGCGACCTGGCGCAGTTCGGGGCGATCGCTCTTCTTCAATACCTGCTCTGCCATTGCCAATGCCCCTTCATGGTGCGGAATCATGGCATTGATAAAGCGCAGGTCGAACTCGGCATCGGCCGTGCCTAAGTCCCCATCCATCATCATGGTGGTTTGCATCTCCGGCGTCATCGCCATCGTGTGCCCCATCTGGGCATCATACATCACCAGTTCTGTCCCCGCCTCAGGATACCAGGCTTGCCGCCACTGCTGCATCTGGTCAATTTCTCCCTGCTGCGCCACAATCACCGCCTCCGCTAGTTGCTTCATCTCGGATCGTTGGGAATTTTGCAGTACTGCTTCGGCCATCGCGATCGCTCCCTGGTGGTGCAAAATCATGCCATCAATAAAGCGCAAATCAAATTCAGCATCCTTCGGCCCCAAATCCATCGTCATTGCATGGTCAGCCATAGGGGGATCGCCCATCGGCATGGTACGAGTCTCGGAACCTTGGGAAGTCATCTGGGAGGGGCTACATCCAGCCAAAATCGCCGGCGCTGAGAGTAAACCCCCGACCAACACCCACGAAAAAAACGTTCGTTGCAGGCGCATATCGGTCTACATCCTTTTATAATCAAGCAGTGAATAACCGTCATCGAGTGAAGCATTGAAGCGCTAACTCGCTCGAATAACGGCTGATGCTCATTATGAACCTAAAAAAATGAAATCAGGGTGAAATGATAACTGAGCTGATTTCATCCTCATTTCATCGTTAGATGCAAAACTGCAACCGACGGCTTGCCTGGGTAGAATTCCGGTGTGGCTTGTTGCTACATAATGCTCAATCGTTCATTATTTCTAGGTGCTGATGGCTAAGTCCTAGCCTTGTCAAAGCATTACCTATATACAGGAAATCAGGAGATAAAGAGGAGTAGACTGATGACTCGCTGGCAACGCAGCTACTGGAAGATTATTAGTGGCAGTGCTATTGCTACTAAAGCGCCACTCACCCTCACCGCTGCGGCATTAGCCCACGGCGGTTCCCACGGGGAAGACGCCGAAGCCACCTCTCCTGTAACAGCAAATGAGCACCACACACCTATCCCTGAAACGGCAGCGAGTAAAGAAATGCCCGAATCCTCCAATGCTGAAGGGGCGGTCATGCCTACCACTGATATACCGATGAAAACCGATGAGACGACTATTGAAGTATCGCCAGCAACTCAAGGATCTCCCGTAGCAGTTTCCCGGGCTAATGTTACAGAAGAATTCTCAGTTGGTTTGGGAGAATCTCTATTAGGATTCATCATTGCTGGCCCATTCCTGCTGCTGTCTCTAAAAAAGAAACTGCAATCCTAATGGTGTTTCCAAAGGTTTTCATACAGAAGCGTTCAGGCTCACCTGACCGATGAAAAGAAAATTCAACCAGCTTCATATACGACAACTCCATAGAGTATTAGTGCCAATCATGACGTTGCCATTGTTGCTGACGCTAACTACGGGAGTTCTGTTTCAGTTTGGAGTGGCTAGCGATCGCACCAACGATTTTCTCTGGCTTTTGGAGCTACATCGAGGCAAGTTTGGGCAGATTGATCTTGATTTTATTTATCCCTTTCTGAATGCCCTAGGTCTTCTAACTCTTCTTGTTACAGGCGTAGTTATGTGGCTGCAAACACCTAATAAAAGAACACGCACATCTAAATAGACAGAGTTTTTATATTTCGCACTCTTGCCTATTAAAATCCCGATCAATATTGTCTTCCAGGTGCTTTATCGTCGCATATGCTTCAAGCTGAGCTATCGCGATGTGGCTGAACTCTTCTGGCTGTGCGGCTTTCACTTTACTCATGAAACGGTACGTCATTGGAGCGAGCGCTTTGCCCCAGAATTCGCGGAGCATATTCGCAACAAACGTCAGCAGACTTTCGGTCGGATCTGGTATGTGGACGAGACCTACGTCAGAATCCAGGGTAAATGGTGCTATCTCTATCGCGGCATTGATGAATACGGCAATCTGCTCAATGTGCGGCTGAGCGAACATCGTGATATGGAAGCGGCCAAAGCCTTTTTCGAGCAGGTCTCAGAATTGATGCCAGAGCCGCCCGAGCGCGTTGTGACCGACGGTCATAGCAGCTATCCGCGCGCTATTTCAGAAGTATTGGGCAAATCGGTTCAGCATGAGGTGTTCAAATCGGTCAACAATCCGATTGAACAAAGTCATCGGAAACTGAAGCAGCGGTACTACCCGACAATGGGCTTTAGCAACGTGGAGACAGCGGGTTATTTCTGCGAAGCGGTGGAGGAATTAAATCAATTTTTGCGGGTGCGTCAGGCGATGGCAGAATACGTGTCTTTACCCGAGCGTAGGAGTCAGCTCAAAGCTCGGATGAGTGAACTCAGAGGCATGATCAAGGTCGCGTAAGGATAAGAATGAAATGATCGATAGGTCAGCGATCTCTTCTTTCGTAGATAGAGTACTCAATTCTGACACTTAGCTTCGATTGCAACTCGCTGAACTCGAACACAAAATTGATACCCTCATGCCCCCTTTCTTTCATGCCTGCGCAGCTCAGAGCGACTTAGAATCCTATAAATGCTAGTACACCTGTATGATTTAATTGGTCGTCTTGGCAGAAACCTCTAACAGTGCAGCAAAGGGTATTACTGGCACGAGGGCGAGACAATCAGCGAATCGAAACTCGGCTGGTTGAATTAGCTCAGAAGCATCTCGAAGACTTTGAGGCGCACTGGCATCCTATGCTGCAACAAGCTGGGGCAGAGGACAAATTTTGGGACTGGGTGGTTAAAAAGCGGATTTCTCTTTCCTCAGATAACTTTGAGGGCTACGCAATTGAATACGAAGGCATGACCCAGGGCTTAATGGCTATTGAAACTCAGTGGCATCGCTCTCAGATTGATCGCCGTTACCCCATCGTTTATGTTCAAGCGCTGGCATCGGCTCCCTGGAATCGTAAAATCATTCAGCCACGTCCTGAACTTCGAGGTGTTGGCACCGCTTTGCTTCTCTTCGCCCGGCAACGGAGTTTAGAACTAGGCTATGAAGGACGAATCGGACTACACGCTTTACCCGGAGCTGAAAGCTTCTACGATAATCAAAATATGGCCGACTACGGCCCCGATCCTGAGCAGGAAAATTTGACATACTTTGAGTACGGTCGCTTCCAGAGGTGAGACATGGCCCAAGATGGTTTCAATTTTATGGATTTGCTCGAAGATGAGGTCTGGTTTGAGGCAGCCGTCAGGCACGAAGAATCGGTCAGTTGTGATGCGCTAGCTGGCTATGGTTGGGGGACTCATCTAGGAGCCGTCATGGAAAATCCTGAAGGCTACAGTCATTTTGCTCAGTTGCGGGCGATGGTGATTCAAGCGTGGAAGCAACTCGTAACCGAGTGGGACTTAGGCATTGGGGCAGAGACGGCTGAAGCAAAAGGACAGGCACTCATTCTGGAGCGACTCCATCAGCCTGATCCTGAAATTCAGAAGACTTTGCTGACTTTGCTGGAAACGAAGCTCTCAAAACCCCAAGGAGAATGGGAAATGACTGAAGCAGTTCATAACCAGATTCGTGCCGTCTTTGGCAAGGTGCTCTCCAAAGAGGATTGGCAGGCGATCGCCGCCAGTGCTAGAGATCGAATCTATGCTCAAGTGCTTGAGCACGACCTAGTTACACTAGAAAGTGTTGATTAAACAGCACTGATAGCCTTCTCTCCCGCAGGCGGCTGTTCTTCTTCCATTAGGGCAACTAAACAATTCTAAATACAAAATTCTGAATGCAAAATTCTGAGTGAGCAATGCCCAATGAAAGAACTTTTTGAACTTTGAATTTTGAATTTTGATCAGTTTTCTACTATCTTCATTGGTCACTTTATAGCTAGTTGAGCGATCGCACTCACCAACTCCTGGGGCTCGATGGGTTTGGCAACGTGGTGTTGAAATCCTTGCGCTAAGGCCCGTTGGCGGTCTTCTTCGCGGGCGAAGGCGGTGACGGCGATTGCCGGGATACTTCCTCCTTTAGTATCGGGTAAGGCTCGAATTTGCCGAAGGAGGGCGTAGCCATCCATGTCGGGCATACCGATATCGCAGATGAGAACATCGGGGGTGAAAGTCGCTAAATTTGCCAGGACTTCGGCTCCGGAGGCGGCAACGTGAGTCTCTGCGCCGTAGGCATCCAGAACCATTGCCAGCAAGTCGCGGGTGTCTTCACTGTCATCCACGGCCAAAACTTTGAGTCCCGTCAGGTCAACCTCTGTGGATGCAGAGGCAGTTAGCGGCGTACTAGCCCCCTGGAGTAGCGGAATTTGTACGGTAAACGTGGCCCCTTGCCCGACACCAGGGCTATTGGCTGCAATCTTGCCGCCGTGGGCATCCACCAGATATTTGACGATGGCTAGCCCTAGGCCCAACCCGCCAGATTGGCGTGTGGTAGAAGCATCTTCCTGCCGGAAGGATTCGAACAAATGGGGGATAAAGTCGGGGCTAATGCCTTGGCCAGTGTCAGTGACGGTGATTTGAGCGTAGGCAGGATAAGGCAATGGAGAGATGGAGAGACCGGGGGATGAACCCTCGCCAACTCGCTCATTCACCCTATCACCTACGCAGTCCAGCCGCACGTCTACTCGTCCACCCTCGGGGGTAAATTTGATGGCATTCGAGAACAGGTTCCAGACGACCTGTTGCAGGCGGCCTTCATCGCCCCAGACTAGGCACGCCTCGGCACTGTTGAAATGGAGGGCGATTGACTTGGCTTGGGCGGCGGTTTTGACGACTTCTAGGGCGGCTTCAATCACCGTGACCAAGTTGACGGCGGTTTCGGCCAGACTGAGCTTGCCCCGCAGAATACGATTGACATCGAGCAGGTCGTCGATGAGCTGGGTTTGGAGCTTGGCATTGCGCTCGATGGTGGCGAGGGCGCGCTTTGTGGTGGCTTCATTAAAGGGTCTGGACTGGAGTATGGAGGCCCAGCCGAGGATAGGGCTGAGAGGCGATCTCAGCTCGTGGGACAGAATCGCCAGGAATTCGTCTTTGACGCGGTTGGCCTGTTCAGCCTCGGCGCGGGCAGCCTGTTCTCGCTGGAGCAATTCCCGGCGTTCCTGTTCGGTCTGACGCTGTTCGATCAGGTCGGCGGCTTGGCGGGCAAGCAGATCGAGGAACCGCAGTTCTCGTTCGCTGGGGCGATGGTGTTGCTGCCAGTGGGTGGACACCATGCCGATGGGGCGACCCGAACGGGTAATCAGCGGGGTGGACTGGGCTGAGCGCAAGCCCGCCTCAATGTGCATGCGGTAGGAACCGTCAGGGTCTTCGCTTTTGGGCACGTCGAAATCGACAAAGGTGCGCTCCCCCCTCGCCAAGGCAATGCCGCAGGGGGTGCTAGAACTGGCATTGACGCGGTAGAAATAGTCGGTCATATTGCGCTCAAAGCCCTGGGTCGCCAGCAGCAGCAAGTCTTGGGTTGCTTCATCTAGAATTTGTACCGTTCCGGCATCCGCTCGGGTCAGGGCGATCGCGGTGGCCATAATTTCGTTGTAAAGCACCTGGATATCCTCTTCCGAAGTAAGGCGGGCGCTCAAGTCCCGCAACCGTTGGGTATCTCGCAGGTCGGCGGCAGTGGTGGCTTCGGCATTGGCCCGTTCCACGGCGGCCCAAGTGCGTTCGGCGGTTTCCTGCACCAGAGCAACTTCTGCTATCGTCCACTGGCGCAGGGTTCTGGAATGGATGACGAGGGTAGCGACCCAGCGATTTCCTTTAACGAGGGGGACGGCGATGGCGGCAACCACATCAATTTGGGCATAGGCCGCTTTTTCCGACTCGGTAAGTTCGCCTGTCGTCACATCGGTCAGAACAACGGTTTCCCCGTTTCTCAGTTGCTCGGCGACGTTGCCAACATCCGTGACGCGAACGCTGCCGAGCACTTTGGGGACGCCCTCGCGCACGTAGTTGTCGTGGATCACGGTCGTTACATCATCCGGCAACGTGATGGTGTAAAACACGCGGTCGGCCTCTAAGTGCTCACCCACAATGCACGATGCTGCCCGTTGAATCGCAATCGGGTCAGACAGAGATCGCAGCGCGTCAGACAGCTTGACCCGAAACGCATCCACTTCGGCAGCCGCTCGTAGTTGGGCCTCCGAACGTTTGCGATCGGCAATATCTCTGAACAAAACGGCGACCTGCCTGGCTTCGGGTTCACCTATGCGAAACGCATAGACTTCATACCAGGGATGAGAGGGCAACGCTGCGGCCTGGTGTTCAAACCGCATGGATTTGCCAGTCAGGGCGATTTCGCCATAAACATCAAACCAAAAAGTTTCGTGGGCAGGCACGAGTTCGAGTATGGTTTTGCCAATGGCGTGGGTGAGTCCGGTCTGTCCGATAAAAGCCGGATTTGCTTCGAGAAAGCGATAATCAAACGGCTTTTCCTGTGGATCGAAAAGTACCTCGATAATGCAGAAACCGACATCGATCGAATCAAACAAGCCCCGATATTTTTCTTCTGATAGGCGTAGGGCCGCTTCGGCACGGGCCCGCCTGACCGCATCCCAAATCCGCTCGGCAACTTCGGCAATCAGCCGTAGCTCGCTATCCAACCACTGATGGGCCGCCTGAAAGTGTACAAACAGTACCGCCACCAGTCGCCCTGCCTTGAGCAGCGGCACATTCACCGTAGCCCCTAGCTGCAATACGGCATGGGCCGTTTTTTCCGCATCACTGAGGGATGGGTCATTGGCGATATCGTCGCGGATAACCATCCGACCATCCTCAAATTCTTGTAGTAACTCCGCACCATAATCGTCGTAACGATAGCGCCCCTCAATGCCCGGGACACCCTGGGTGTAATGGCGCGTGACGACGATCGTTTCATCGTTGTCGTCGGCTTCGGCATAGCCCACCCGATTGGCCCCTAAATGCTGACCGAGAATGCAAGCCGCCTGATAGTGAATTGCGTCGGCGTCGGCTAACGGACTGAGGGCATCGCTCAGTTTCAGCAAGAATGACTGTTGTTCAGCATTAGTCTGTAAGGCGGTTTCAGCACATTTGCGGTCAGTAATGTCATAGGAGACGGCCAGCACCCCATAAATTTTTCCCCGTTCAGTCCGCAGCGGTGTGCCTCGCGAGATGTACCAGCGGTTATGGGCCTGATGCTCACACTCAAACGGTTCTCCCGCCAGGGCCATGCGGTACATAGGCTCATAGGTAGCGGCAAGATCGGGCGGCATCACCTCAAAAATGGTGCGTCCGATGAAATCTGTGGGTTGAAAGTGGGCGATCGCCAGCGCTTCCCCAGCAGCCATGGTGTAGCGCAGGTTGCGATCCACCACAAACGCCGCGCCACCCGGTAAGTTATCAATCAGGGCTATTGACCGTTCTTCGGCCAGCTTGCGTTCCACACTCTCCTGCTGGAGCGCCGTCCCTGCCACAGACAATTCTCTGGCCTGTTGCTGCTGCCGGAGCAGGGTGGCAGCGGCAAAGTCCGCCAGCCCGGTTATCAGCCGCACATCTTCCGAGTCAAACTGTCGCTGCGCGTCGTGGGTCATAATCCAGATGGTGCCGAGGGTCTGACCTTCTGCGATCAGAGGCAGCACCAAACTCTCGACCAGCGGTACCCCGACCTGCTGAAACCCGGTAAAGTAGCGCTCTGGATGGGAAAACAGCAGGGGCGCCCGCTGATCCAGACAAATCCCACAGGAGTAACACTCATAGGGAACGCAGTCTCCCATGTGGGAGGCCAGATGCCCCACCATCGCCATCCAGCGAAAGACAACCTTGCCATCGGGCTGAGTTTCAGACAGGTTGACCCCAGCAGTGCCCGCCTCACACAGTTCTACAGCCAGCTCCACCAGACGTTGCAGCATCTGCTCTGAAGCCTGGGCTAACTGCCAGGCCAGCGAGCGCATGGCCTGATTTTCGGCTTGCCAATCGGGCTGACGTGGCGAACGGCGAGCAAGTTCATCCGTAATGAGAATGTCGCCTAGCTGAATGGGTTCGGAGTGTTCTGACATGGGGGAATAGTCGTTCCTGATGGAGATGACTAGTGACTGACATATTTTTCTAAAAGTGCCTTTCGACCCGCCTGCAGAGTCAAATTAGACACCTGACTCAACTTGTCAACAACGCTCTCGATCTGCTTGAGGGCAAGCGGTGACGGCTGCATGTGTCCCTTTTCCCAACGGTTTAATGTGCTAAAGCTCACCCCTATCAACGTTGAAAACTGCTCCTGGGTATAGCCCATCAACTGGCGCAACTCGCGCACGAAATCCCCCACCTGAGGCTGCGATCGCGGCAGGTCAGTACTTGGCAAACTGGGAACCAGATCTAATGGCATGGCAAATTGTCCTAGTTTTTTTCGCTTACTCTATAGCGTCTGCTAAAACTGACAAATCTATCTGCAGAAAGAGGGAGCGTCTCAATCCATTAGACTGCATAAAAGATTGAGATATTTCTATGCTGCAGAGTCCTCAACGTCACATTCTCCTAATCCCGCCAGAATCAGACGATCACCTAATATTGGGAAGAGCTTACTTTTCCTGTTAAGCGACAGATGTTTACGTTTGGGGCAACCCCAGAGATTGCCGACACGGCGACGGCGGAACTAGAACGGCTCCAGACCGATCCGCTTTGGCAGTCCCTGAAGGCGGTGCAGCAAAACCAGGTATATCGGGTCGGCCATTATTGGAGAGCAGGCAACAGCCCTCTAGCTGCCGATTGGGTTTTGGACGATGTTGAGCAGTACCTACTGAATCTCTCCGGCTAGGGGACAAAAAAATCCTTATAGAGCGCCTAATGCCGTCCGCTTTACCTTAAGCTAACGCACTGGATATTTGTGCATGGGAGGTGTTGTATGAGCGTTGTGGGCCGGTCTTCCTGGAAAATCCTGGTGTCGTATCTTAAGCCGCTGAGAACGCAGGTGGTCTGGTTAGCGATCGCCCTCCTCAGCAGTATTGCCCTCCAGGTGCTCAATCCTCAGATTTTGCGCTACTTCATCGATACGGCAGTGGCGGGTGGACCGCAGCAGGTACTGGTGTGGGTCGCGTTGGGGTTTGCGGCGATCGCCTTTCTGCGTCAAGGCTTCGAAATTGTGGCCACCTACTTTAGCGAAACCGTTGCCTGGAAAGCGACCAACGACCTGCGGCTCGACCTCACCCAACACACCCTCAATCTAGATCTGGCCTTTCACAAGGCCCATACTCCCGGTGAGCTAGTGGAACGGGTCGATGGGGATGTGGATGCCCTGTCCCGATTTTTCTCCCAGTTTGTACTGCAGTTGGTCGGCAATGGTCTACTAATGATCAGCGTTCTGGGGGTGCTGTGGTTCGAAGACTGGCGCGCGGGGATGAGCCTCAGCCTGTTTGTGCTGGTCGCGTTGGGGGTGCTCGGTCGGTTGCAGTCCCTCGCTGTGGAACCCTGGCGCATCTACCGCGAGATTAGTGCCGAGTTTTACGGCTTCGTTGCCGAGCACTTGGGCGGTCTGGAAGACATTCGTGCCAATGGTGCTGTTGGTTATGTGATGCAGCGTTGCTACAAAATCATGCGCCGCTGGCTGGCCGCCTTTCATAAAGCCCGTTTCACCAGCACCCTGCTGTGGGGCAGTACCGTAGGCTTGTTTACCATCGGCAACGCGATTGCCCTCGCCCTGGGCGCTTACCTCTGGAGCCGCAACGCCATCACCATCGGCACCGTCTACCTGCTGTTCTCCTACGCCACCCTCCTACAAGACCCTATCGAACGCATCCGGGAAGAGCTGGAGCAATTGCAACAGGCGATCGCCAGCCTTCAGCGCATCCAAGACTTAGTCAGTCATCAGAGCCAACTCCTGCCAAGTGGACAGGCCGTGTTGCCAGATGGGCCGCTGTCGGTGGAGTTTAACAAGGTGTGGTTCACGTATGAGGGAGAGTGTGAGCCAGTGGGGGAGTGGGGGAGTGGGAATGAGGTAGAGCCTTGCCTACCCGCAAACTCGTCCACCCATCCACCCATCTATACCCTCCGCGACCTCACCTTCCACCTTCCGGCGGGACAAGTCCTCGGCCTCCTCGGTCGTACCGGGAGCGGCAAAAGTACCCTGGCAAAGTTGCTCTTGCGCCTTTACGATATTCAACGCGGGCAAATCTGGTTGGGCGGTATCAACATTGCCGAGATACCACTGGTGGAACTGCCGCATCATGCGGGGTTTGTCACTCAGGATGTGCAGTTGTTTCAAACGACGGTGCGGAACAATCTGACGTTTTTCAGGCCGGGCATTCCCGATTGTGCCATTCTACAAGCGTTAGATGAGCTGGGTCTGAGGCCCTGGCTGGAAGCGTTGCCGCAGGGATTAGACACGGAACTGGGGACTGACAGTGGAGGACTTTCGGCAGGGCAGGCGCAGCTGCTTGCTTTTGCGCGGGTGTTTTTGAAAAATCCGGGACTGGTGGTGCTAGATGAAGCTTCGTCACGCCTCGATCTGCTGACGGAACAGTTGATTGAACGGGCGGTAGATCGATTATTGGAGAACCGGACGGGCATTATCATTGCCCATCGACTCAAAACCGTAGAGCGGGCAGACCAGATTTTAATTCTGGAGCGGGGTCAGATCGTGGAGTATGGCAATCGCACCACCCTCGCGAGTAATCCAGAGTCTCGATTTGCTCAATTACTGCAAGCCAGAGCTGTGGTTAAACGCTCCTAATGCCAAGTTCAACGGTTGGACCATATTGAGAGATATTCTCGATTAGCGGTAGAATCGGCACAGCCAGTGTTGAAACCACCATGCCTATCACCCTTTCTCAATCAGAATACTTCACGCTCTTTGCAGAGCCAGCATCCGGACTGTCACAGGCAACTGAGGCTGTACATTCATACCCTGCTAGTCTCGGGCAAGGCAAGAGCCAATGGTTTAGGCTACGGGATGGGTTAGAACTGGCCGTTGATGAGTTTTGCCTGAAAGATGACCTGGTGGTGACCCACTGCGATCGCCATCATCCCCTCGAATACACCTTTGAACAGCTCAATCCCAATGGTAAGGGTCACCAGCGCTATCATCTCTACGGCAGCGGGCTCGCCCCCGGCGAACCGTGGCGAATGCCTGGCAATACTCAAGTTCTCAGCATCAACGTCCACATTGAGCCGGAGCTGTTCGAGCAGTGGATGGGCAGCACCGAAGACTGGCCGGACACCCTAAAGCCCCTGATGCGATCGCCCGATGAACGGTACTACGAACGCACCAGCACTCCAACGCCAGCTATGCAGATGACAGTACAGCAGATCTTTAACTGCCCCTTTCAGGGAATGACCCAGCGCCTCTATCTGGAAAGTAAAGTCTGGGAGCTGATGGCCCTACTGATGGAGGATCTGCGCCTCTGTAAAGATACTGGAACCATCGCCCCCATCTTGAAAGCGGATGACATTGAACGCATCCACTACGCCAGCAAAGTCCTACGCCGCCGTTTAGTGAATCCCCCCTCCCTGATGGAGCTGGCCCGCACCATTGGCATCAACGACCATAAGCTCAAAGTCGGCTTTCGTCAGGTGTTTGGTACCACGGTTTTTGGCTATCTGCACGAACAGCGCATGGAGAAATCCCGCCAGCTGCTCGAATCCGGCGATCTCAACGTCACCGAAGCCGCCCAGGCCGTCGGCTTTGCCAGTCGGGGTCACTTCGCCAACGCCTTTCGCCGCAAGTACGGAGTGAATCCGGGGGTGTATGCGAGGCAGAGAAGGTCATTAAAACTCCCGGAGGCGATCGCAAAAACTCCCCCTGCGGATCAAAAACGCCCCCGCCCAATCCCCCCATCCGGTATCTTCTTGAGAAGAATTCCGAATTAGATGACGATAGCGAGTCGTTCTACATGAAAAAGAGGTGGGCGATCGCGTGTGGTTAGGGAGCGAGTGATGAACAATTTGCACAGAATTTTTTGGCTGACGGGCCTGTTTGCGGTGGTGTTGGCTCCAGTAGCGCGGGCGGAAACGTCAGAAGTGGTGGTGGTGACGCCTACAGGGGAAACTGCAACGGCAGACTTGGCGAACGCAGCGGACGTGGTACCGGCAACTACTGTTGAGGAATGGGTTAGCCAGATGGAGGCGCAGGAAGCAGCAGCGATTCCCACTGAATTGGCTCAGGCGCTCATCCAGATTACGGGCGTAAATGTAAGCACGGACGGCGATCGCCTGGAGCTAATCTTAGAAGCGAATGGCGAATTGGCAACTCCGGAGACTGCCGTGGTGGGGGATGCGATTGTCGCAGAAATTCCCAATGCGTTGCTGGCTCTGCCAGATGGCGGGGAGTTTCTGCAATTCGACCCCGCTGAAGGCATCGTGTTGGTACAGGTGACAAGTTTACCCGACAACCGGGTGCAGGTTTCCGTTACCGGGACGGATGGCGCACCTACCCTAGAACCGACTTTGACAGGCGCAGGGCTGGCCCTCAGCGTGGTACCGGGAATTGCTCAAGGGACGTACGACGACGAGGCGCTGCAACTCACTGTTACAGGTGAGGGTGAGGATGGTTACAAGCCCTCCACCGCTTCGACCGCTACGGGTATCGAGACTCCGCTAAGGGACATTCCTCAGTCAATTCAGGTGATTCCTGAGGAAGTCATTGAAGACCGTAATGCTTTGGAGCTGGGCGATGCTCTCGAAACGGCGAGTGGCGTCATCGACGGGGGTGGACGAGGAACCAGCGTTTTTGGTCCTGGCTTCCTGATTCGAGGCTTCTTTAGTTTGGAATCAATTTTCCGGGATGGCATTGAGACCTTTTCTCTTGCGCCGCTGGATACTAATGACGTTGAGCGGATTGAAATTTTGAAAGGCCCCGCTTCCGTCTTGTTTGGCCGAGGAGAGCCCGGCGGCGTGATTAACCTCGTCTCTGAGCAACCATTGAGTGAACCTCGCTATGAAGTTGCGGCGACGGTGGGCAACTACAGTACCTATCGAGGCGATGTCGATTTAACTGGGCCAATTACAGAAGATGCCGCGGCCCGTTATCGCCTGAATCTCACTTACAGTAATTTTGGCAGTTTCCGCGACTTTGTGGATGGCGAACGAGTGATTGTATCGCCTACCGTCGCCTGGGATATTGGCCCCGATACAACTCTCGATATTTACGGGCAATATGCCTACAATCGCGAAACCATTGACGACGGGATTCCCTTCACCGCGGACGGGGCGGTTGACGTCTCCCGCAGTCGCTTTGTCGGAGAAGATTTTGGGGAATTCTCTCAGGAGCAATTTAGCATCGGCTATCGCCTCAACCATGAATTTAGCGAATCGCTGGAACTGCGCCACACTTTACAGTATCTAGAGTATGCTCCCGAACGTTATGCACCGCTGTATGACTTTTTTGATGAAACGACGGGGCTAGTGGATCGGATTGAATACTTTGCCGGCGGGCACTACCAGCGCTTCTTTACCAATGCGGAGGTTGTGGGTCGATTCAATACCGGGTCGATTGAGCACCAGGTTTTAGCCGGAATAGAGTATCGCAACACCCTAGAGCAGCCGGAGTTCCAATTCAGCAACTTATACACGCCCATCAATGTGTTTGATCCAGAGTACACAGGCGTTCCTTATGCCATTGAGCCAGAATTCTTTCGGGATGACACTATCAACACCGTCGGCGTCTATGTACAAGACCAAATCGATATTTTGCCCAATCTGATCGTCTTGGCAGGACTGCGCTACGACTTTGTAGATCAGTTTCGCACGACCCAATTTATGGGTGAAGAGCGAGAGGAATTTTTTCAGTCTGATAGTGCCTTCTCGCCGCGATTAGGGATCGTCTATCAACCCATCGAACCAATTTCGCTCTACGCCTCCTACACCGAATCTTTTCGACCTAGCTTTGGAGCCAGTCGCAATGCCGATGGCTCCATCTTTGAACCTGAAACCGGGCGGCAGTATGAGGTCGGCATCAAAGCCGATATAACGGATACTTTGAGTCTGAACTTTGCCGCCTTCGATATCCGCAAGCAAAATGTGGAGACTCAAGATCCCAATGATCCGCTGCTGTCGGTGCAAACGGGAGAAGTTACCAGTCGCGGCTTGGAGCTGAATTTGGGCGGTGAAATTTTGCCGGGTTGGAACATCGTCGCGGGCTATACATTGCTGGATGCTTTTGTCAGCGAAGACACCACGGACATTGAGGGCAACCCACTGGCCAATGTTCCTGATCACCAATTCAACTTGTGGACAACCTATGAAATCCAGGAAGGTGATTTAGAAGGGTTAGGGTTCGGTCTAGGTCTGTTTTACCTGAGCGATCGCCCCGGCACCCTCGATAATAGCTTCACCTTGCCCAGCTACTTCCGCACTGACGCCGCCGTATTCTACGAGCGTGACAACTGGCGCGCTCAGCTCAATGTCGAAAACCTTTTCGATATCAACTACTTCCGGGCGTCAGATGAATTTCAATTCGCCAATCCTGGCGCACCGCTGACGGTGACGGCGAAGGTGGGAGTGGAGTTTTAGGTAAAAGGGTTTAGGGTCTAGGGTTCGCCTTAAACCTTGAACCTTAACCCCAGACCGAACGAGATTAAAGATTTGAGGTCACGGTCCTTGAGACATTGGTTGATTAGATTAGGATTGCTGCTGCTGACGGTGGGGGTGGTGGTCGCGTGTCAGAGATCGCCGCAAAGTGGCGCATCTATCGATGCGGTGAGTTGCGATGTCGTTGAGCATGTTGCGGGCACAGCCTGTGTGCCAGAGAAGATTCAGCGATTGGTAACGCTGGATGGGGTGATATTTGAGTATGCGATCGCGGCTGACCTTGAACCCATCGCGACGGTGACTTCAGAGTTTCAGGCGCAACTGCCACCGCTGATGACCAATGCGCAAAACATTGGCAAAGGTGGCGAACCTAGCTTGGAAGCCATCGTGTCTTTAAAGCCGGATCTGATTGTAGGGCTGGACTTCCAACAGGGTATCTATCCGCAACTTTCTCAAATTGCCCCTACCCTACTGGTGCCCTTTGAGCACAGTGGGCAATGGAAAGAGGCGTTTTTGAAGACGGGAGCGGCGCTAAGTCAAAAGGAGGCTGCTCGAGCGAAATTAAAGGCGTATCAGGCTCGCACGGCTGACTTCCAAGGGCAGATGGGAGAGCAGCTGAATGACCTCCAGATCTCTGTTGTTCGCCTATACCCGGACACCATCAATCTGTACTTAAAAGATTCCTTCTGCGGCACCGTTTTACAGGATGCCGGACTGGCTCGCCCTCCTTCTCAGACTATTGGAGCAGTCGAGGCGGAGCAACGGTTTGGCAGCCCAATCCAGACCAGCATCAGCCGTGAACTACTCGCTCAAGCCGATGGTGACGTGATCTTTATCTGGACAGGTGAGAATACCGCCGCTGCCAACCAGGAAGCCCAAGAACGCTTACAGAAACTGCAACAAGATCCGCTTTGGGGACAGCTAAAGGCAGTTCAAGCAGGACGGGTCTACCAAGTACCCAGCTACTGGATTGGTAGTGGCCCAATCGCGGCTAATGCTATCCTCGATGACCTGTTCAAATACCTGGTAGAGGAAGCCTAGAGTCGAGCGACCTATCCAACTAGTTTTGGAATCAGGGTTTAAGGTTCAAGTTCCAAGGTAAACCCTATACCCTACACCCTATACCTTCCACCCTTAAAAGATTCAATATGACCAAACACGTTCTAATCGTCTGTAAAGCCTGCAGCGCTATCTCTGAAGAGGATGACTCGAAAGTGACAGATGGTATCCGCTTGCTCAATCAGCTTGAGAAACTGCATGAACAGTGGCCTCGAAAAGAGGAGCTGGTGATTGAGACAACAAGCTGTTTGTGTATTTGTGAGCGGGCGTGTGCGATCGCCTACGTCGGCATCCACAAACCCACCTTCCTCTTCGGCAATCTAGATCCTGCAACCTGTGCTGCCGATTTGCTTACCGCCAGCGAGCTTTATCTCGACAGCCAAGACGGCATGGTGCCAGCCTATAAGCTGCCAGCATCCCTCCGTCCTTGTCGGATTGCTCGGATTCCGCCTGCACCGTAGAGGCAGATGGGTAGATGGATGGATAAGTGGATCACATTGTAATTGGCAGTAAGTGTGTTTGATAGTGCGGCATAAGGTTTCAAAGAATGGTGAAAAATGTTTATTACAGCAAAATTTCTCGTATTTATGACCAAACGCGCTGGCTCACAGAACCCATCGCCGAAGAAGTTGCAGATTTTATTCTTGATTTAGTCAAGGCAACTCCTGAAACGACTTTCTTGGAACCTGGCATCGGTACTGGGCTCAACGTTCTTCCTTTAGTAAGACGTGGCTATAGCGTGACTGGCATTGATGTTTCTGCAGAAATGCTGAATCAGCTTCGTCAAAAGCTGCCTGAAATTCCCTCAAATCTGAAACTGATTCATGGCGATGCCTCACAACTCCCTTTTTCAGATGCCAGCTTTGACGTTGTGCTAACGGTTCACATGCTTCATGCTGTTTCCAGCTTACAAACATTTTTAGATGAGGTTGATCGCGTTCTAAAGCCAAACGGTTTTTATCTAAATGCTCAATGGATTACTCCCCCTGCAAGACGGGAATTTGAGCAGCATTTCAGAACTATCTTGTCCAAGTATCAAGAGCCGCGACCTGCACAACAGCCCCGTAGAGTAACTAACGAAATTAATGTAGAGGAATATTTACGCAACAAAGGGTATCAGTGTAATTATTTAGTCGCTAAGGAATGGACGGTCAGCAACCCGGTTCAAGAATTACTTGACTTCTACAAATCAAGGGCATATGGGTTGTGTTGGCTCGTTTCAGATGAAGCGTTTCCTTTAGCGATAAACGAGTTTGAAGCATTTTGTCATGACTATTACGGTTCATTGGAGGTGGAGTTATCATCCCTAGCACGATTTGAAATATGGGCATACAGCCTTTCCCAGTCACATGGAGTATAAGTAGAGGATTAATTTATCCTTTCAAGATCGGGGTAAGCATGAAGCCCTATTCGCTCGACTTGCGCCAGAAAATCATCGATGTCTATGAGAATGAACCCATCTCGCAACGGCAACTTGCCAAGCGCTTCGGGGTCGCCCTGAGTTTTATTGAGAAACTGCTCAAGCAAAAGCGGCAAACCGGTTCGATTGCGCCCAAGGTGCGCACTGAGCAAACACCGACTAAGCTCACCACTGAGCAACTGGCTGTCTTGGAACAACTGGTTGAAGACCATAACGATGCGACGCTCGTAGAGCTAGCCAAGTTGTTAGAAGCTAAAACAGGGGTTCGCATCAGTCGCTCTACCGTCGATAGAATGCTCAAAAAGCTCGACCTCAGCGTCAAAAAAAACGCTGCACGCTAGCGAGAAAGAGAGTGAGCGGGTTCAAAGGGCACGTGTAGCCTTCTGGCAGATGATGCAAACTATCTTAGCCAAAGACCTCATTTTTATTGATGAGTCAGGGGTCAATCTAGCGCTGACTCGGCTGAGGGCGCGTTCGCCGAAAGGGAAGCGTGCACATGGCAAACGACCTCAAAAGCGAGGCCAGAACGTCTCACTCATCGCTGCTCTAGGACTCAAGGGGGTGATTGCTCAGGTGAGTTTGACAGGGCCAACCAATAGTCTGATGTTTGAGGCCTTCATTGCTCGTAGGCTTGTGCCGCAGTTGTGGAAAGGAGCCTGTGTCATTATGGACAACTGCTCAATTCATAAAAGTCAGGAGATAGAGCGGCTTATCAGTGCAGCAGGGGCACGCCTAATTTACTTGCCGCCCTATTCACCGGAGTTCTCACCGATTGAAAACTGTTGGTCGAAGATTAAAGCGATTCTACGCCGTATAGGGGCTAGAACATATCGAGATTTAGCCCAGGCGATTGAACAGGCTTTTGGCGAAGTGTCTCTAGACGATATTCTTGGCTGGTTTACTCATTGCTGCTACTGTACCTCAGCAGACTAGGAAAGGCTGTATACCGCAGGCATTGTCGGGCAAACCGATTAAAGAAAGCCAATTGGAGGGCGGGCTGAGTAGCTATTATTTACCACATTACGACAGCGCAACGATGGCACAGCAGCAAAGGACAAAACCACTATGCAGCCGAATTTTTCGGGGCGGAAGGTTTTATTCACTGTTCTAATGCTGACCAGGTTGTGCGAGTTGCTAACCACCTGTTCAGAAACACGGGCGGTCTAATCCTTTTGCATATTCAGACTGAACGACTACATCCCCGCCTCGTTTACGAAAATCTGGAAGGAGGCGAAGAGCTTTTCCCTCACGTCTATGGGCCAATTAACCTAGATGCGGTTGTTTGCATTTCTCCGTTTGAACCAGGCCTGGACGGATACTTCAACCAGTACGAGGGAAGCTTTGAATCCGTTTATGGAAGCTGAAGCACCCTTTCAAGAGAGCAAGTAGAAGCCTGTGATCCCGTTTTAGAGCGGCCCGAAGGGAAGGCACAAAACTCCGCCAAGCAGCCAAAAAAATCCGTTTGGGGCTCCTTTGGTAGGGGTTAAAAGGTTTAGGGTTTAAGGTTCAAGTTTTGGGGGTTGGGATTCAGGGTTTGGGTGACTTGGACACCCTTCCACATTTGGCCTTCAACCTTCAACCCTCCTTCAACCTTGCACCCACAACCTTGCACCCACAACCTTTAACCCTTCTTCCCACTTATGCCCCCCGTTCACCGACTCCTCTGGCAAATGATCTGCTACGCCCAGCGGCTTTACTGGGTAGATACTCTGCTGTGGCTGTTTATTCTGGGATTACCTGCCGTGCCGGGAATATTGATTCGCGAGTTTTTTGATAGCCTCACTGACCAATCCCGGCTAAGCGAGTCGCCCTGGGTATGGATTGGGCTATTCCTGGCAGTCGGTCTGGCGCGAGTTGTGGCGATTTTCACGGGGCGGATTACCAAAACTCAGCATCGCTTTTTGATGAGCGGGCTAGTACGACACAATCTGCTGTTTGAGTTACTGAAGCGACCGGGAGCAGAGCTGGCAACCGGAGGAGCCAACGGTCAGAGCACGTCTCCTGGCGAAATCCTCAGCTACTTTCGAGACGACGCCTTCCAGATCGAAGACACGGTGGTCGGCACCAACGAGATCTTTGCCGCCGGAGTATTCGCTGTGGGTTCCGTTATCTTGCTGCTGAGCGTGAACCCCACGATGACCTTATTGGTATTTTTGCCGCTGTGTGCGATCGCTGCCTTCGCCCATCAAGCCGAACACCGCCTCAAACACTACCGTCGCGCCAGCCGCCAGGCCACCCAACAAGTTACCGGACTGATTGGCGAAATGTTTACTGCCGTCCAAGCCGTAAAGGTCGCGGGTGCTGAAGCCCAAATGCTGCATGAGTTGAGGAACAGGTGCAATCGCCGCCGTCAACTCATGGTACGCGATCAAGTTTTTAATGCACTCCTCAATTCAGGTTTTGAAAACATCGTCAGCCTCGGAACGGGGTTGATCTTGCTCGTCGTGTCCCAAAATCTTGGCGCCCACAGCACCCTGACGGTTGGCGACTTTGCTCTGTTCGTCTATTACCTTTCCTTTGTGACCTACTTCCTGGCCTTCTTCGGCGGCTTCCTGGCCTCCATCAAACAAAGCGAAGTATCGTTTGAACGCATGGCGGGACTGATAGGAGATTTAAGGTTTAAGGAAGGTTCAGGGGTTAAGACTCAAGGTTCAAGGTCTTGGGAAAGCATCAGTAACTCACACCCTCCACCCTCCACCCTCCACCCTCCTCATCCGCTCACCTATCCTCACCCACTCCATCTCAAACCTATCCTCGGTGCCCAATCCCCATTTTCACCGGCACCATCCCTGATACAGCCTGAACCGCTGAAAGAGTTTCGTGTCGAAAACTTGACCTACTGCTATCCTGGCAGTTCTAGCGGCATTACTGGTATTAGCTTTACCCTTCAGCGGGGTAGCTTGACCGTCATTACCGGGGCAGTCGGTTCAGGTAAAACAACGCTACTGCGGGTGCTGTTGGGGCTATTACCCAAGCAGTCCGGTCGATTGTACTGGAATGATCAAGAAATTAGTGATCCGGGTAATTATCTGGTGCCTCCTTATGCTGCCTACACCCCTCAAATTCCGCAGCTTTTCAGCGCCTCATTACGAGATAACTTGCTGTTAGGACAAGAAGAAGCCGTAAATGCTGCTCAGTTGAAACGCGCGATCGCCACAGCTGTCTTTGACCAAGATTTAGCCATGCTACCTGATGGCCTCGACACCATTGTCGGCACCCGAGGCTTCCGGTTATCCGGTGGCCAAAAACAACGCGTCGCTGCCGCCCGAATGTTGCTGCGACAGCCTCAGCTATTGATCTTTGATGATCTCTCTAGCGCCCTCGATGTCGAAACCGAACAACGGTTATGGGAAAGACTATTTGCTAATCAGCGATCGGGCGACGGGCAAAGCGAAGAGATGCCCCATTCACCTACCTGCCTCGTCATCTCTCACCGTCCTAACATTCTGAATCTCGCTGATTGGGTGCTTTTATTAGAAGCAGGGCAAATGCGCTTCTCAGGTAAAGCACTTGAATTTCAACACGAATTCTTAAGCTGAAGCTATTCTTTCATCGATCTTTCACAACAATTTCCAAAGCTCCAGAAACCCTTGACAGCAATGGTTTGAGCGTCAGCCGCTCCATAATGAGAATTCCTGAAATCATTGCTGGTAGAGGACTTGAAAGGCAAATGATACTAAATCGCAGCTTCGGTCATTTTGGGCCTAGTCTAAGAAGAATACCGCAAGCATTCCTAATATGCCGGCAAAGCCGACGTAGTATGCCGTAGGCCAAAGCACCTTGCGGATTAATAGACCTTCGCGACCTATCAGACCTACCGTTGCCTCCGCTGCAACAATGTTGGATACGCAAATCATATTGCCTGCCGACGCGCCGACGCACTGTAGCCCCAAAACGGCTGCCGTTGATAGGCCGAGCTGAGCCGCAACGCCAAACTGAAACAGGGAAAACATCAAATTGCTGACGGTCACGCTGCCAGCGACAAATGAGCCAACCGTGCCCACGAAAGGCGCAAACAACGGCCAGATCTGTCCGGCCAAATTTGACATACTATCGGCCAACGTCAGCGGCATACTCTTTAAGCCAGAATTATTCACTCCAGAGTTGATAAACACCCGGGCCATCAAGACTGCCGACCCCAACGCTAGCGTCGTCTTTTGCAATAACGGCACCGCATTGGCGATCGCTCGGCCCAGAGCTGCAGGCTTAAGCCGATGCAAAAAGAACGTGATAGCTACCACAAGAATGAAAGTGGTGGGTGGGAGGTAAAGCGGCTGCGTCGAGATTGTAACATCAGTTCCAAAAACGCCTACCCAGGTTAGGGTTAACGACTGCATCCACTCCCTGAACGGCAAAAATTCTAGACGCGACAGCATCAGCAATAGTCCTAGCAGCATATAGGGCAGCCAGGCCCGACGAGCCGACAACCGACTACCTGTGATAGATGCAGACGGCATATCTGAACTATGCCAATCATCAGGCCAATGTTCAACCGCCGGAAAATCCCATTGATGAGGGGGCAATAAAAAGCCGCGCCGGGCCGCAGGCACGACAATCGCTAATCCCACCAGTCCGCCAACTAATGTCGGAAACTCTGGTCCCAGCAGCAAGGCTGTTAATACATAGGGCAGGGTAAAGGCTAATCCCGCAAAGAGGGCAAATTTCCAGGCGGCCAGCCCCGCCTTGACCGAGCGCTCAGCTCCAAACCCTGCCGTCAACACCATCACCAAAATCAGGGGTAAAAAGGTGCCGACAACAGCGTGAAACACGCCTGCCCAACGACCCACCGCAATCAAATAATCGGCTTGAGTCAGCTCCAACTTAGCAAGGTGTTGCTGCACCCTAGGGACACCAGCCAGTCCTGAATTGATACCGATTAGAATCGGCGTCCCCACAGCACCAAAGGTAGAAGGGGTGCTTTGAATAATCAGGGCGGCAATCACCGCCGCCATTGCCGGAAACCCAACTGCAACCAGTAGCGGCACAGTGATAACCGCTGGTGTGCCAAAGCCAGACGCCCCCTCGATGAAACTGCCAAACAGCCAGGCAATAATGATGACCTGCACGCGGCGATCGCGCGAAATGCCTAGCAAACTTTGACGAATTACCGCGATCGCCCCCGATTCTTGCAGCGTATTCAGCAGCAAGATGGCACCAAATACAATGAAAAGAATCTCTGCCGCTGCTACACCTCCTTGCACGCTAGCCGCAGCTACTTCCGCAATAGGAACCCGCCAAACAAACAGCGCCAGCATCACTGTAATGAGATAGGCAACGGGCATCGCCTGCCCTGCAGGACGCCGGGCAACGACTAGCAACACAAAAATGGTTGCAATCGGCATCAATGCAACCAGGGAATATCCGAATATTGCCATGAGTCATCCCTATACCAACAGCAGTGATAGCTCACCACGATATCGTCTGCAGACTTTCTTGGCTAGCATCTCGTGCGAGACAATCCGTGGCTTAATTAAGAAACATTCAGCCATACGCGATCGCCATCAACAGAGCGCAGTAATTTTAGCTTACATACGCTTATCTCAAAAAACCTTGAGGAGTTAATCACTTCAGTGCTTCTATACTATTGAACCTGACAAAAGCCCGCAGATTATGTAAAAAACTCTAAGCATCAATAGCGTATGTGCTCTAAAGCACTTTACAAAATACGCCCACAAAATACTTTAATCATCCATGCCATCACTATTTCGAGTTGTTTTAGTATTTTGATAACGCTCGAACCCTTCTGACTGCAGCAATTACAGTAATTACGCTATTAAGCACTTATTTGTTCTGCTCGTATGCAAGTCCTTGACTATGCTTGTATATCAGCTTAGTATATACATATAAATGACGCGCATATTGCACACGTGAGCGATCGCTCTAATACTCAAAAGCTCAGAAAGCTCGCTCAGATCAGCGGACTGCAATGGCGCAATGCCTACGGCAAAGGTAAGCATCTGCGCAATCACGAGATTCAAGCGCAGCTTCAACAAGTAGGAATTGCTGGCGTTGCTGAATCAAGAGATGAATCTCGGAGGCACTGGAACATCGTCAAACTTGAGGTAGTGAAGTAACAATCGGACAGAGTGAGCCAGCATGTCTACGGACTTGGAATAACAAAGCGTTTTGCGATGCAGTCGAGCCAGATAGTGCCGTAAGCGGGTGTTTTCCCCCTCAACTCGAGTCATATAGGTCTTGCAGATAATCTGATCGCCATCAGGAATGAAGGTTGGATAGACTGACCAGCCATCAGTGACGTAGAAATAGCAGTTCCAGCCAGCCACGATTTGCCAGAGTGGGGCAAAGGTTTCAGCACTATGGTCGCCCAAGACCCACCCTAAAATCCCCTTTTTGAAGTGGTCAACAGCCGTCCACAGCCAAATTTTGTTTTTTTGAGCCTACAAAGGTTTCCAATTCGTCGAGTTCGCCGACCTCTGGGGTCGTTTGAGGGTCGTAAGCCTCTGGAAGTCGTTGGCCCACTTGCTTGACCCATGTAATCACGGTCGTATGATGAACTCCTTTGACTCGCTCGATGGCCCGAAAGCCAGAACCGTTGAGATACATCTTGAGACATTCGCCTCTGACGTCATCTGAGTAGCCTCGGTGAGGTTCGTAGGTGTCGATGAACTGACGACCGCAGGCGACGCAGATGTGATTTTGCTTACCTTTTCTCTTACCGTTCTTACGGATGTGAGTGGCTCCGCACTCTGGACATTGCATTGCAGATTACCTCTAGTTCATCTTTTAATTATGCAACACCGAATTGCTCTCTAGCTCAACTCAATCGGGCGATTAACTCTATTTGCTATGGATACTATGGATAATTCTCTACCAGAACAACAACTGAGACAGAGAGCCGCTGAGTCGGATTTAAGAGCAGCACGACAGCACAAACAAGTTGGCATTGCCCAAACACACCAGGGACTACTCAATCTCAGCTACGAGCGCAACGGGCACAATGGAACCTATCAATTACAGCGCTTCGATGGCAGTGGAGTCGTCTTGGCTCGTGGCCCAAAGCGAGTCGTCTTACAAACTCTCATGACGGTCTATGTCATTGACCTTGATGAGGTGGAACAAAACGACTAGCAATTTTGAGGCCAGTTCTTCAAGCTAAAACAAGGCGATCGCTTTACTATCTCATTTAAAGCGCAGATCAGGTATAAAAGTATGGAGCCTCTCATGATAGTCAAACTCATAAGCCTAAGCACTCTATACGTTCTACTCACTGTTGGCGGATTGCTATTGGCGATCGCTTTCATGATGGAAGCTGAAATGAAAACACCCCAAAAGCCAACGCTCCCCCATGAAATCATCTTGGGAAAACAACCTGAGAAATGAAACAGCCTGATCTAACTCGTCCTCAAATTGTCGAACGCTTTCGTCAACACATCAATGCAGGCGAGCAACAATCCTAAAACTGAGCTAATGACTCTCTCTACCCGCCACGACCTCACTCGCAACCAAATCATCGAACGCTTCAGGCAACGCATCAATGTGGGCGATCGCACTAAACTTTCACGCGATGAACTCGGACAACTGGCGCTGCACTTCCTAGACCGCCTCATCCAGCTCAATCAGCAAGGCCAAGACAGCGAAACAGCGATCGCTCAGCTCGCTAGCGCTGAAATCGATTTGCTCGAAGAAGGCTATCCCAGGCAGTCCATCAGCAGCCAGTATCTCTCTACCTATCGACGGCTGATTCTAGAGGCAATCGAAGCCGGTAAGCTGACCCTGACTGAGCAAAATTCTTACCTGAAACACTGGCAAAAACTCGATGGCTCTGATTCTGGCACCAGCCGCGAGCACTACGCGCTCAAGCATCTCAAGTATGACCAGGCGACCTATCAGACACTCAGGCAGTCCACCACTGCCAACAACAACCGCCGTCAAGACAGCTTGCAGGTCATTCCTTTGCAGCGCTATCTGGGTCAGGTTATCAGTCTGCTAGAAGCTGAGGATGAACGTCTGCTGGCGATCGCCATTGCAGCCCTGACCGGACGCAGACACACAGAGGTCATTAGCAAAGGCAGCTTTGAACTGACTGCCTATCCCTACGCGCTCCACTTTAGCGGTCAGCAAAAGAAGGCGCAGTCGCTCTCGTTTGATATCTTGACCCTGATTCCAGCCAAAGACTTACTGCCTGCTATCGAGCGCTTCCGCCAGCTCAAGGCGATCGCACCGCTAGTGGAAAGCGAAGCCGCTCATGATGATCCTCGCATCGATGCCCTCAATACCCGTATCAACCGTCAGGTCAGAAAGTATTTTCAACAGACAGAAATTGTCCCTGTGCCCGAAGGCTTCAAGACTGTCTCTATTCACCGGCTGCGCGGCATCTACGGCGCGATCGCTATTCACTTCTTCTGCCCCGAATGGCAGCATGAACATCGCTTCCTACAGCATTACCTGGGCCATGTCTTAGAAGGCAAAGTCACCCCCAACTCCAGGGCCACTGACCACTACTTTCACTACCGGCTAGCCAGACCAAATGGCGAGTTGATTCGAGCACGGGGGGTCAAAATCGCCGCTAACGGTCTGCCGCCGCTACCCAGTGAAACACCCTCATCTCCAGAACCTGCACCACTTACTCAAACAACAATGCCTCCTGCAAATACAACTCAGACTTCTCTCTATACCAGCGATGTCGATCGCCTGCATAAACTCGCCGCCCAGCTCGGTGAACATGGCAACAGCGCTGAGGCCCTACGCGCTGTGCTGGGCCAAGCTGAAGCTAGCTGGAAGCAGCAACAGCAAACGCCTCAGCTTCAACCCGATGCCCTCGAAGCGATCGCCCATCAAGCTGCGACTCTCCGCTGGCTGACTACCGAGCTAGAAACCCTTAGAGCAGAAAACAAACAGCTCAAACAGCAGGTTGACTCTGCCGGCCCAAATGAACCTCACCAAAAGCTGACAAAGAAGATTGAACACCTGCAACAGCAGAATGCTCAGCTTCAGCAGCAGCTGCAGCAGTTCGATGCTATTCGACAGGCATTCTTAGGCACCTCCACGCAAGCACCCCCGCAAACACAGGAAACACAGCAATCAGCCGGCAGCTCTACTCAGCCGACACTAGAACCACAGCCAGAAGAAACCAGAGCCAATAGTGCCAAAGATAGAGCTAAGGCTATCTTCAACGCCATCTCTCAATGGAACCAACAGCATCCTGACGATACTTACGCCATCAATGCCGGACTCTTGGAACGCGAATTTGGCATCAACCGTAAAGCTGCCAAGACATTCATGGACGAGGAAAAAGATGCCATCGAACAGCTTCATCAGATAGGAGGTGTTGACAATCCCTCTTATCACAACCGGGGTAAAGACTCCACTGAACAATTCGTGAAGTTCGTGGAGAAGGAGCAAACATAGGGCAATTGCTGCTACAACCTGACAAAAAACGCCAACTTGTTGAGCAGCTCATCGCCCAAGGCAACCAGCTACCAGGTCTCGATGCACTACCAACCGCGATCGCGGCTTAGTATCGCTCATCTTTCCAGAATGCTCAGTTGCCTGCCTCCTGCTCAGAGAGCATAAATAGGTTCTATAGATATAGAGAGGATTGCCCGAATTGATTAAGCCAGATCGTAGATGAAGTGCCCATATCTGCTGCAAAATGCTGACGGTGTAGATCCAGTAAATTGAGCAGCTAAAAGTTTTTTCTGTACCACTCAGGTTGAAAACAATCACTTCAGTACTTTCACTGATTGTAAACCAGCTATAGCAGCTGATTTCCGTATCCCTGCTGAAGTGTTTCTTAAATTGGGTTTCTGTAGTTATAGCAGCAGGGTTAAACTCAATTTTTCAACTCCTGAAACTGCCTTTTTTAGGTAAAAACAACATGTTCTATCACCTAAAAAAGCGGGCATCATACATCAAGCATCAGCCTGTTG